>NZ_LGDB01000195.1:0-75610 GCF_001279655.1 Streptomyces sp. WM6372
GGGGGGGGCGGGGGCGCGTCCCCCCCCCCCCCCCGCCCCCCGGCCCCCCCGCCCCCCCCGCGCCCCCCGGTCCCGCCGCTCCCACCGGGAGCCGACGGGTCCACCGCGTGTTCCAGGTAGTGGGCCCGGAGCTGGACGCCGTACTCCGTGACCAGCAGCGGAACCCCGAAGAAGCGTTTGGCCAGCAGGCCGGGGAGCGCGGCGATCCCGCCCGCCGCCGCGTGGCAGACGTCGACCTCGCGCAGGTCCTCGTACCAGTCGAGGGACAACGGGCGCAGCAGGCGCTCCAGTTCGTCGACGAAGTCCAGCAGGTCGGCGACCTGGGCACGCTGTACGGAGCGGCGCGCGCCGGGGGCGCGGCAGCCGGACTCCACCGCCCGCACCGCGGTCTCGGAGCGCAGGGCCGCGTACAGTCCGCCCTGTTCGCGGGCGAGTTCGGCCAGCCCGTACAGCCCGGCCGCGAAGGCCTCGGGATCCGGCTCGCCCGCGCAGATCCCGCGGACCAGCTCCTTGAAGCTGTCGGCGAAGCGCCGACGCTCACGCCGGGAGTAGGTGCGCCCGTCGTCCGCCGGGGCCCAGAGCGGGGCGGTCCAGACGCGGGTGACGTGCTCGGGCAGGACGACCCGGCCGCGCTCCTCCTGCTCGGCGCTGCGGCTCAGTGCGTAGAGCTCGAACTCGTGCTGCGGCAGCCCGCGGACCAGCCGGTCGCACCACAGCCGTGCCTCTCCCGTCGCATACGGATAACCACCTTCCGTGAGCAGTCCGATCCGCACGAGTGGCACCCCCGATCTCCCGTTCAGGCGGTCGCCGTGGTCCGGTGACCCGCCGCGGGAAACTCAAGCGGATATGCCGATGACGCGACGGACGGTTGTCCGTCGCGCCACCGGAAGGGGTGAAGAGTCGTAACTTTCGCCCACGGCCAGCGTTCGAGCGCGCTAGAAAGGGCCTGCGGCCCTCGTACCTCAGGCGCCTCCCGCTCCTCCTGCTCCCCCTGCTCCTCCTGTGCCTCCCGCGCCTCCCAGGACGGGCACGGCGGCCGCCAAGGCCGGTACGGCCGCCAGCAGTTGCCGTGTGTACGCGTGCCGGGGGCGGTCGTACACCTCGTCCACCGGGCCCTCCTCGACGACCAGGCCGCCCCGCATCACGGCGATCCGGTCGCTGACCTGCCGGACCACGGCGAGGTCGTGCGCGATGAAGACCAGCGCGATCCCGAGCTCCCGCTGGAGCTCGGCCAGCAGGGCCGTGACCTGTGCCTGCGTGGTCACGTCGAGCGCGGAGACGGGCTCGTCGCAGACGATCAGCCGCGGCCGGGGCGCCAGGGCCCGCGCGATGCCGACCCGCTGGCGCTGGCCGCCGCTGAACTCGTGCGGGTAGCGGTCGCGGTGCCCGGCCTCCAGCCCGACGCGGACCAGGAGTTCCCCGACCCGGGCCCGGACCGCGGCCTCGTCGCGCTCCCCCGCCGCGCGCAGCGGGTCGGCGATGGACTCGCCGACGGTGCGGCGCGGGTTGAGGGAGGACGCCGGGTCCTGGAACACCATCTGGACTCCGGGGACCACGCCCGCGGTCGTCCGGCCGTCGTGGCGGACCTGCCCGGAGCCGGGCTCCAGCAGGCCGACGAGCATCCGTCCGAGGGTGCTCTTGCCGCTGCCGCTCTCCCCTACGATGCCCAGCGTCTCCCCCGCCCGTACGGAGAGCGAGACCCCGCCGACGGCGGCGACGCGCCGCTTGCCCCGCCCGAACTCCCTCCGCAGCGCGACGGCTTCGACGACGGGCACGCCGGCTTCGGCGCCGGCTGCCGGGCCGGCCGGCCGCGGCTCCCGCGGACCGTCCAGCCTCGGTACGGCTGCCAGCAGGTCCTTCGTGTACGGGTGGGCCGGCGCGGTCAGGACCCGCCCCACCGGGCCGCGTTCCACGGCGGCGCCGTCCCGCATGACCAGCAGTTCGTCCACGCTCTGCGCCGCGACGCCGACGTCGTGCGTGACCAGCACCAGCCCGAGGCCGCGCTCCTCGCGCAGTCCGTGCAGCAGCTCCAGGATCTGGGCCTGCACGGTGACGTCGAGCGCCGTGGTCGGCTCGTCGGCGATCAGCAGCCGCGGCTCGCAGGCCAGCGCCATGGCGATCAGCGCCCGCTGCCGCATGCCGCCGCTGAACTCGTGCGGGCGTGCCCGCGCGCGGCGCACCGCGTCGGGTATGCCCACCCGGTCCAGCACCTCGACCGCCCGCGCCCGCGCGGCGCGTCGCGAGACGTCCGCGTGGATCCGGTACACCTCGGCGATCTGGTCGCCGACGGCGTAGTACGGGTCCAGGGAGCTGAGCGGGTCCTGGAAGACCATGGCGGCGGTGCCGCCGCGCAGCGCGCGCAGTTCCGCCGGCGAGGCCGCGGCGACGTCCGTACCGCCGACCCGGACCGAGCCGCCGAGCCGGGCACCGGTCCCGCGGTGCAGTCCCAGCAGGGCCGCGGCGACGGTGGACTTGCCGCTGCCGGACTCGCCGACGATGCCCAGGGCGCCGCCCGCCTCCAGCGTGAAGGAGACCCCGTCGACGGCGCGTACGTACTGCGCGGGTCCGTCGACGGGGAAGTCGACCGCGAGGGCGGAGACCTCCACCAGCAACCCGCTCATGTCAGCGCCACCCTTCGGTCCGCGAGTGCGTACAGCAGGTCGGCCACGGCGCCCGCGACGACCACGGCCGCACCGATGGCCAGGACGACGCCGACCACCACCGGCAGGTCCACGACCCGCACCCCGTCGATCAGCGTCTTGCCGAGCCCCGGGATCCCGAACAGCGACTCGGTGAGCACGGCGCCGCCGATCATCGTGCCGAAGTCCACGGCGCTGAGCGCGATCACCGGGGCCACCGCTCCGCGCACCGCGTGCCGGGTGACGATGGCCCGCTCCCCCACGCCGTAGGCGCGGAAGGTGCGGATGTGGTCCTCGGCGAGCGTCTCCAGGGTGGCGCTGCGGGTGAGCCGGGCGTACTTGGCGCTCTCGAAGACGCCGAGCGTGATCCAGGGCAGCAGCATGTTCCAGGCCCACTGCTCGGGGTCCTCGCCCAGGGGCACGTACGTCGGGAACGGCAGCCACTGCAGGTACGCGCAGACCGCCATGAGCAGCAGCAGTCCGAGGATGAACACGGGCGTGCCGGTCCCGGCCAGGGTCAGCACGGTCAGGGCGCGTTCCGTCGGCCCCCCGCGGCGCAGCGCGGACAGCAGTCCGGTGCCGACGCCGACGACGAGCCAGATCACCAGGGCTCCGAGGGCCAGCGACAGGGTGGCCGGGAGCCGCTCCAGCAGGAGCTGGGTGACCTGCTGGTCGTTCTGGTACGAGAACCCCAGGCAGGGTGCGTCGCAGTGCAGCACCAGCCCGGCGCCGCCGGAGTAGTCCCGGCCGGTGAACAGACCCTGGAGGAAGTGCAGGTACTGCACGGCCACCGAGTCGTTCAGCCCGAGCTGTTCGCGCACCTGGGCGACCTGCGCCGGATTGCAGCGCTCGCCGCAGGCGAGCCGGGCGGGGTCGCCGGGGGCGACGTAGAAGAGGAGGTAGACGGTGACGGACAGGGCGAGCAGCACGAGGAGCGCTCCCCCGGTCCGGCTGATGACGAAGCGGGTCACGCCGCGGCCTCCTTCCGGGTGCCGATCCGCAGGCGGGAGCCTTCGCGCGGGTCGAGGGCCGTGCGGACGGCGTCGCCGAGCACGGTGAACGCGAGCACGGTGACGAAGAGCAGCCCGGCCGGGAGCAGGACGTACAGGGGGTCGGCGCGGAACCAGGTCTGGGCGCTGGACAGCATCTGTCCCCAGGAGGGGGTCGGCGGTTTCACGCCGACGCCCAGGAAGGACAGCGAGGCCTCGGCGACGATGTTGGTCGGGACCTGGATCGCCGCGTACGTGATGACGGGCGCGGCCAGGGACGGCAGCAGTTCACGGCGCGCGATGCGCAGGGTGCCGTTGCCGGACAGCCGGGCGGCGGCGACGAAGTCCAGCTCGCGCAGGGCCAGGGTCTGGGCCCGGACCATCCGGGCGGTCGAGCCCCAGCCCAGCAGGCCGATGACCAGGATCAGCAGCAGCGGGCGCGGGAAGTCGGCGGGGACGACGGCGGTGAGCGCGATGGCGAACACCAGCGCAGGCAGGGCGATCATCACGTCGGTGAGCCGGCCGACGAAGTGGGCGGTGAAGCGGTTGCCGAGGGCGGCGGCCAGTCCGGCGGCGACCCCGACGAGGATCTGCACGGAAGTGGCCCCGAGCGCGACGAGCAGGGAGATCCGCGCCCCGTACAGCAGGCGGACGAACAGGTCGCGGCCGGTGCCGGGTTCGACGCCGAGCCAGTGGTCGGCGGAGATCCCGCCGAGGGGGCCGAGCGGGACGCCGCCGCGCGCCGAGTCCACGAGCCCGTCGTGGTAGGCGTTCGGGTCCTGGCCGGTGACCCGGGCGAGCAGGGGCGCCGCGAGGGCGAGGAGGACGAGGAGCGCCAGGACCGCGGCGGCCGTGGCGGCCGAGGGCCGCCTGCGCAGCCGCCGCCAGACCTGGCGCGCGGCGCCCGCGCCCGGGGCGAGGGCCCCGGGCGCGGGCGCCGCCGGCTGCCGGAGGATCGCGGTCACTTGACGGAGACCTGCGAGATGTCGAGGACGCCGGTCCAGTCGCTGATCACGACGTTCTTGACGTCCTTGCCGACGAGCCGCTTGTAGACCGGGTGGAAGAGCGGCACGTCGAGGGCCTGCTCACCGATCTTCTTGTCGAGTGCGCCCCAGCGCTTGCCCGCCTCGGCGAGGTCCGTCAGCTTGGCTATCTCGTCGATCTCGGCGTTGACGGCCGGGTCGTTCAGCTGTGCGTGGTTGTAGTTGGTGCCGTTGGCGACGATCTGCCGGCCGTCGAAGATCGGCGCGAGGAAGGGGCCGCCGGAGGGCCAGTCGGCTCCCCAGCGGGAGAGGAAGAAGCCGGGGGTGTTCTTGGCGTCCCAGCGCTTCTCGTTGAACGCGTTGTTCTCCAGGCCCTCCAGCTTGACGGTGATCCCGGCGGCGGCGAGCGCCTGCTGGACGGCGGTCGCGACCTCGGGGCTGGTCTGCCGGTTCTGCGCGGTGGAGTGGGTGAGGGTGATGCTCAGCCCGTCCGGGAAGCCGGCCTCCTTCAGCAGCTCCTTGGCCTTGGCCGGGTCGCCCGCCTTGCCCGCCGGGAAGTGGTCGTACGGGGTGTGGCCGAAGGCCTTCTGCTCGGGCAGGAAGGTGGTGGCCGGCTCGGCGAGCGCGGAGCCGCCCGCCGCGTTGATCACGCTGGTGCGGTTGATCGCGTACGAGATGGCCTGGCGGACCTTCGGGTTGTCGAAGGGGGCCACCTTCGGGTTGAAGGCGAGGTAGTTGGTGTAGCCGAAGTGGCCGGTGCCGACGCGCGCGGCCAGCTCGCTCTTGTCGCCGGCGCCGCCGATCTGGGCGAGCTCCGCGGGTCCCAGGTTGGTGTCGGTGGTGATGGCGGCCGCGTCGGCGCCCGAACTGGTGGAGAGCCGCTGGTTGATGACCGCCGCGTCGAGACCGGAGCGGACGTCTATGCGGTCCGGGTAGGCCTTGCGCTCCTCGTCGGTCTTCGGGTCCCAGTTCGCGTTGCGCTCCAGGGTGAGGTGCTCGCCGTCGTTCTCGTTCTTGACGACCTTGTACGGGCCGGAGGAGACGGGGTGCTCCTCGTACTTCACCCCGGTGTCCTTGGCCTTGGGGACGGGCGCGAACTGCGTCTGCGTGGCCACGAAGGGGAACTCGCCCTCGGGCTTGCGCAGTTTGAAGGTGATCGTCTTCGCGTCGGGCACGAGGATCGAGTCGAGGCCCTTGCCGCCGTCCTTGTACGGGCCCTCGTAGCTCTCGCCGCCGACGAGCCAGTCCCGCAGGTACGGGGCTCCGCCCGACAGCTCGGCGGCGAAGGACCGCTCGATGCCGTACTTGATGTCGGCGGTGGTGATCGGGGTGCCGTCCTCGTACGTCAGCCCGTCCTTGAGCGTGTACGTCCACTCGGTGGCGTCGGCGTTGGGCCTGCCGGTGTCGGTGGCCAGGTCGGGCACGACCTTGGTGCCGGCGGCGCCGTCCTCGCGGTTGCGGGTGGTGAGCGTACGGAAGACCAGCGAGGGGATGTTGCCGCCGCCGGAGGTGTAGAGGCGGGCCGGGTCGAAGTCGTTCTGCGGCTCGGAGTTGAGGACGGACAGGGTGCCGCCCTTCTGCGGGGCGCCGCCCGCGGCGCCGGACGTGCCGGAGGACTGGTCCGCGGCGTCCTTGGGACCGCACGCCGCGGCGCCTCCGGCCAGGACGAGGCTGACGGCGACGGCGGCCATGCGGCGCGATGTCTGGGACTGACGGGGCATGGGAAAAGGGACCTCTCGGCGTGGTGTGCCCGGCTTCGGGCACCGAACGGAATGACGGAGAAGGCCACGCGAGGGACAGCGGTCAGCAGTCGGGAACCGGCAGCACGCCTGTGCG
This sequence comes from Streptomyces sp. WM6372, assembly GCF_001279655.1. NCBI lineage: Bacteria > Bacillati > Actinomycetota > Actinomycetes > Kitasatosporales > Streptomycetaceae > Streptomyces > Streptomyces sp. WM6372. Next base: position 6,448 of record NZ_LGDB01000195.1, read on the forward strand.
GCTGCATGCCGGTGGAACGAGGAAGCCGCGCCCGCGGGCATGGAGATACCCGGGCGCGGCGAGGGAAGCGGAAAGGCGGAAGTCGCGGCGCGATCGGGTGGGCGTCAGCGACAGAGGATGTCGGCCACGCTGTGCGCGGTCACACCAAGCAGCGCCAGCTCAATGGCGGCGCTCGCGGCGGTGGTGTGGCGGTGCGACATGCGGAGAACAATTACCGACCATCGGACACGTTGTCAACGCGAAATCCCGCCGTTCACCCCCCGTTGTCCGTCAACTCCCGGGGAACACCCAGGGGTTTGGCTTGCACTGGATCCCGCCGATGTCGAGGGACTTCGTCTGCTGCTGCATGATCGGCGCGAGCGCGCCCGGGGTCTGGCAGTTCACGTGCCCGTGGCCGAGCCGGTGGCCGACCTCGTGGTTGATGAGCATCTGCCGGTACGCGAACATCTGGTCCGCGCCGTACGTCGTGGAGCCCTGCGCCCAGCGGAACGCGTTGATCATGACCCGGTCCGTGGAGGCGGAGTCGCAGCTGACGTTGTCGACGGTGGTGTCCAGATCGGACTTCGCGCACCACACGCCGGTGGTGCCGGGGCTGGCCAGCGTGATGACGAAGTCGGCCTCGCCGCCCGGGACCCGCTCGAAGGTCTTCGTGCCGCCGTGGCCCCAGCTGCGGTCGTCGTTGAGGGTGCGGTGGACGGCCTCGGCGAACAGCTGCGCGTCCAGGCCGAGCCCCTGCTCGACGTCGACCCGGTAGCGGATCTTCTTGCCCTTGCCGGGCGCCGGCGCCACCCCGGGGACGGTGTCGAAGGTGCCCGGTCCCTTCAGCTTCTCGTCGATGGGGAACTGCTGGGCCATCTTCTGCTCGTACGACAGCTCCACCGCGGGCGCAGCCGGGGCGGCGGACGCCGCCGGGGTCGCCCGGCCGTCGGAGCGGGAGGCGGCGGACTTGCCGGAGTCGGCGCGCTTCTGGGTGTCGCCCGCGGAGCTCGCGGTGGGCGAGGAGCCGCTGTCGCCGTCGGTGGCCATCTGCATGGCGACGACGACGGCGAGAGCGGTGGTGACGGCCGCCACGGCCACCCCGGTGTACGTACGGGCCTTCCGCCCGCGCCCGGAGGCGGGCGGCTCCTCGGCGGGAGCGGCGGGAGCGGTCGGCTCGGCAGGCGCGAGCGGTTCGGCGGGATTGGCGGGAGCGGCCGGGGCCGGGGCGGCCATCGGCGCACGCGGCCCGGGCACCAGGCGCTGCGGGCCGGTGGAGGTCGAGGGGTCGGCCGCGGGCTGCGGGAGGGTCACCTGCGGGAAACCGACCGCGGGGGTGCCGTAGGCCGGGGTGTCGGTGTCCAGAACGGCGGCGGCCGGCGCGTTGTACGCGGACTGGCGTGCCCGCGGTACGCCGCGCCAGTCCCCGTACACCGCGTCGGACCGCTCGCCCCAGGCGCCGCCGGGCTCGCGCTGCTCGGGGTGGCCGCCGCGCGGCTCCTCGTACGCGGGGTACCCGCCGGAGGGCCACTGCTCTTCGTACGGCCGGTGCCCGTCGTCGTGGGCGCGCTGCTCCCCGTACGGTCGGCGGCGCTCCTCGAAGACGGACGGCTCCGCGTACGGGGCCTGCTCCTCGTACGGCGGGTGCTGCTCGTACGGAAGGTGCTCCTCGTACGGCGGGAGCTGCTCGTGAGGGCGGCGCTCCTCGTACGGGAACGCCGCCGCGGGCTCCGCACCCGCCAGCGGCTCCGGGCGGACAGGGGCGGGGGCCGGAGCGGGCCCCTTGCGACTATGTCGTCCCACGGTCCTCAGCCTCTGCCGTCTTCGGTGTCTCGGATGTCCGGCGTGTCGTGCATGTCCTGCGTATCGCGCGTATCGCGCGTGTCCGGGTCGGTGTCGCGCAGCAGTTCGCGGAAGGCCTGCGCCACCACCCCGGGGTACTCCATCATCGCCACGTGCCCGGCCTCGGGCAGGGTCAGCAGCCGCGAACCCCGGAAGGCCGCCGCGGCCTTCTGCGCCATACGGTACGAGACCAGTTGGTCCCGGCCGCCGTAGACCAGCAGGGTCGGGGCGAGCACCCGCTGCGCCTGGCGCCACAGTCCGTGCTGGCCACCGAGGGTGTACGCGTCGACGATGCCACGCGAGGAGCGGGTCATCGCGTCCCAGAAGTACGGGAGGGCCATCCGCCGCTCCATCTCCGCGACGGCGTGCGCGAAGCCCTCCTGTGTCACCCGTGAGGGGTCCCCGTAACAGAGGGCCGTCACCCCGCGGGTGCGTTCCTCGGCGCTCAGCCCGCGGGTGAGCCGGCCGAACAGCGAGGCCATCCCGGGTACGGCGAGCAGGGCGGTCGGGACGGCCGACTTCTGCACGCGCAGCTCGGGCAGCGCCGGCGAGACCAGCGTGAGCGTGCGCACCAGGTCGGGGCGGACGGCCGCGACGCGGGTGGAGACGGCGCCGCCGAGGGAGTTGCCGAAGAGGTGGACGGGGCCGCGCCCGGCGGCGTCGAGGTGCCGGATGACCGCGCGGGCCAGCGCCGTGACCGAGTAGTCCCGGTCGGCGGGCGGCGGGGACCAGCCGAAGCCGGGCAGGTCGAGGGCCTCGCCGTCGACGCTGTCCTCCAGCTGTGCCATGAGGTCCGTCCAGTTCGTCGACGAACCGCCGAGTCCGTGCACGAACAGCGCGGGCGGCAGCCCCGTGCGCAGCGGGGGCCGGGACCGGACGGCGAGCTCCAGTCCGGGCAGCACCGCGGTGCGCAACCGCTCCCCCTCGGCGACGTGGACGGCTCCCACCTGGGGGGACGCTTCGGATGCGGATCGCACACCCGGCGGCTCGGTCGAAGACATGCGGCCAATGTTACGAGACGATCACGTCCGGACTCTTGTGTTCGGCATCACAGATGCTTGGGGATCCGCGTAGCGGGGTATCCGCGATCCTCCTACGCTCATAGATGAGGCAGGCCACCGACGAGGCCCGCCCACGAGGGGCGAGGGAAGAAGGGGAGCCACATGACCGTCGACCCCGCAGAGCCGGAAACCTTCCAGGAGCGTTTCCCGGAGACCCTCGACGCCGAGGCGCCCGAGGCCGATGCGGCGGAACAGCTGGCCGAGTTGCAGCCGGACGACGACGACCGGGTCACCGGGGTGGACCGCGACGAGGCCGCGGACGGGGATGCCGCCGAGCAGGCGCGGGTGGTGACCCTGGACGAGGACGACTACCGCTGACCAGCATCTCCGGGCGGTCCGTCAAGCGAGAAAACTCGGCTTGGACCCTACAGATTCGGTTACCGAAAAGTACGATGGCCGCGCGGCGCATGGCGCACTGTGTTCTGAGAGAAAGTGGGAGGCGGCGTGACAGCCATCGAGCAGACGGAGGCAGCGCGTCCCCGGGGCACGCGACTGCCGCGCCGAGCCCGACGCAATCAGCTCCTGGGCGCGGCCCAGGAAGTCTTCGTCGCGCAGGGTTACCACGCGGCCGCGATGGACGACATCGCGGAGCGGGCCGGCGTCAGCAAGCCCGTGCTGTACCAGCACTTCCCGGGCAAGCTGGACCTCTACCTGGCGCTACTGGACCAGCACTGCGAGGCCCTGCTGCTCGCCGTGCGCACGGCGCTCGCGTCGACGACGGACAACAAGCTGCGCGTGGCCGCGACCATGGACGCCTACTTCGCGTACGTGGAGGACGAGGGCGGCGCGTTCCGGCTGGTCTTCGAGTCCGACCTGACGAACGAGCCGGCGGTGCGCGAGCGCGTCGACCGCGTCTCGCTCCAGTGCGCCGAGGCCATCTCCGACGTCATCGCCGAGGACACCGGCCTGTCCAAGGACGAGTCGATGCTGCTGGCCGTGGGCCTCGGCGGGGTTTCGCAGGTCGTCGCCCGGTACTGGCTCTCCAGCGAGAGCCCGGTCGCCCGGGACACGGCGGTCGGCCTGCTGACCTCGCTGGCCTGGCGCGGCATCGCCGGCTTCCCGCTGCACGGCACGGAGGGCGGCCAGGCGCCGCAGGCCTGACCGGGCGGCGCGGGCCCGGCCCCCCGGTAGCCCGGGCCCGTATCCCGGCCTCTGTACGACCCGGGGGGCTCTGACCCGCTGGTGTTCGCTGCGAGCGTGTCCGGAGCGCCGCATCCGGGTCCCCTCTCCGGGCTAATGTGGTCCGGGTACGGCGCGGCTGATCGCGCACAACCGACCATCGGAGGGACAAAGCCGTGGAGGTCAAGATCGGCGTGCAGCACGCACCCCGGGAGATCGTGCTGGAGAGCGACTTGAGCGCCGAGGAGCTGGAGCGCATCGTCACCGCCGCGCTGACCGGTTCGGAGCCGCTGCTGAGCCTCACCGACAACAAGGGCCGCAAGGTCCTGGTGCCGGCGGACCGCCTGTCGTACGTCGACCTGGGCGAGCCGAGCGTGCGCAAGGTCGGTTTCGGCGCGCTCTGACGCATCGCGACCGGCATTCGGAAGAACTGGGTGGAACGGCCCGGTGGTTGATTCCACCGGGCCGTTTCCCTTTCCTCCGCTTCGGGTAGGACCGCAGTGACCCGGTTTGCCCCTGACCTGCGGGAGACCCCCATGCTGCTGTTGGAAGCGCTCGGCTCCGCCCTCCTGGGCCTCGCCCTTGCCGGAGCGGCCCTGCGAGTGCTGGCCCGGCGGCTGCCGTCCCCGCGGATGGTGCTGGTCAGCGGGGTCCTGGGCGCCCTCTTCGGGGCGTACCTGACACAGTTCGCGCTCGGTCCCGGGCACAACACGCTCTTCGCGACCCTGGTCGGCTCGGTGCTGGTGTCCGCGGTGGTGCTGTCGCTGCTGCTGCGCCCCGGCGCGGGACCCCGGCGCTCATCCCGCAGGGCTCCGTTTTCGCTCCCCTCGCAGGGCTGACCGGCCCTCCGGTCGGGACCGCGCGCCCGACTGACCCGTAATACGTCACCTCGTACGTCGGCCCCGGCGCGGGATTCCGCGCCGGGGCCGACGTACGAGCAGGTGGGGCGGGCAGGGGGAACGATCAGGCGGCGAGGCCCAGTGCGGCCATGCGCTTGGTGTGCGCCTTGGTGATCCGGGTGAACATCTCGCCGACGGCCGCCAGGTCGAAGCCGGCCGCCATCCCGTCCACGCCGCCCACCAGCATCGTGGAGAGCGCGTCGCGCTCGGCGACCACGCGCTGCGCCTGCGAGAGCGCCTCGCCCATCAGCCGGCGGGCCCACAGCGCGAGCCGGCCGCCGCAGCGCGGGTCGGCCTCGATGGCGGCGCGCACCTTCTCGACGGCGAAGCCGCCGTGGCCGGTGTCGTCGAGCACGCTCACGACGAGGGCGCGGGTGTCGCTGTCCAGGTGGGTGGCGACCTCGCGGTAGAAGTCGCTGGCGATGGAGTCGCCGACGTAGGCCTTGACCAGGCCCTCCAGCCAGTCCGAGGGCGCGGTCTGGCGGTGGAAGTCGTCGACGCCCTTGGCGAAGGGCTCCATGGCGGCGGTGGGCTCGGCGTCGATCGCCGCGAGGCGGTCGCGCAGCCGCTCGAAGTGGTGGAACTCCGCGGAAGCCATCTTCGCGAGCTCGGCCTTGTCGTCGAGGGTGGGCGCGAGCTTCGCGTCCTCCGCCAGGCGCTCGAAGGCCGCGAGCTCTCCGTACGCGAGCGCTCCCAGCAGGTCCACGACGGCTGCCCGGTACTGCGGCGAGGCGGAGGCGGTCGCCCAGTCCTGGGCAGCGATCCCGGTCGCCTCGGCGGCGGTGCTGTCGTCGGAGGGCGATGCGTTTTCAACGGTCGACATGCTCCGCACAATAGCCCGCCGGAACCCCGCTCAAGGCACCGCATCGGGTCACTACTGGTCCGCCTAAACGCGACTACCAGGTGAATTCACCCGACACACCTGCGCGATTCCGGGGTACAGTGGTAATGCGCCTGCCGGATACTCGGCGGGCCATCCGAATGAGGATGCCCGGTCGGTGGCCCGATCGGCTCCACCCGACCGCCCTCGGCGTGATGCGTACGTCCATGCGTACGACCTCTCCACGAGGGGCCCCCTCAGCGGCACAAGCGCTTGAGCGAAGGCCAGTGGTCCCGCGCAGCTTCGTAATGGCTCTCCCGATTTCTGGGAGGGCGCAGTACTGCAAGCCAGGCACGGTACGACCCCCCTCGCCGCCTCGCGCCGCGTCTCACAGAAGAGGCAGCACCCTGACTACGTTCCGAGACCTCGGGATCTTTCCCGAGACGGCCGAAGCCCTTGAGGCCGTCGGCATTGTGTCCCCCTTCCCGATCCAGGAGATGACCCTCCCTGTCGCCCTTTCCGGCACGGACGTCATCGGCCAGGCGAAGACCGGTACCGGCAAGACGCTCGGTTTCGGCCTTCCGCTGCTGGAGCGGGTCGTCGTCCCCGCGGACGTCGAGGCCGGCCGGGCAACGCCCGAGCAGCTGACCGACGCCCCGCAGGCCCTCGTCGTCGTCCCGACGCGCGAGCTGTGCACCCAGGTCACCAACGACCTGCTGACCGCGGGCAAGGTCCGCAACGTCCGCGTCCTCGCCATATACGGCGGCCGCGCGTACGAGCCGCAGGTCGAGGCGCTCAAGAAGGGCGTCGACGTGATCGTCGGCACCCCGGGCCGCCTGCTCGACCTGGCCGGCCAGCGCAAGCTCGACCTGTCGCAGGTCAAGGCGCTCGTCCTGGACGAGGCCGACGAGATGCTCGACCTGGGCTTCCTGCCCGACGTCGAGAAGATCATCAACTACCTGCCGGCCAAGCGCCAGACGATGCTGTTCTCGGCGACCATGCCGGGCGCGGTCATCGGCCTGGCCCGCCGGTACATGACGCAGCCGACGCACATCCGCGCCACCTCGCCCGAGGGCGAGGGCGTGACCGTCGCCAACATCAAGCAGCACGTCTTCCGTGCGCACAACATGGACAAGCCGGAGCTCGTCTCCCGCATCCTGCAGGCCGACGGCCGCGGGCTGGCCATGATCTTCTGCCGTACCAAGCGCACGGCGGCCGACATCGCCGAGCAGCTGGAGAAGCGCGGCTTCGCGTCCGGCGCCGTCCACGGCGACCTGGGCCAGGGCGCGCGCGAGCAGGCGCTGCGCGCGTTCCGCAACGGCAAGGTCGACGTGCTGGTGTGCACCGACGTCGCCGCGCGCGGCATCGACGTCGAGGGCGTCACCCACGTCATCAACTACCAGACGCCGGAAGACGAGAAGACCTTCCTGCACCGCGTGGGCCGCACCGGCCGCGCGGGCAACAAGGGCACCGCCGTCACGCTGGTCGACTGGGACGACATCCCGCGCTGGCAGCTGATCAACAAGGCGCTGGAGCTGGACTTCCACGACCCGGTCGAGACGTACTCCACGTCTCCGCACCTGTTCGAGGAGCTGCACATCCCGGCCGGCACCAAGGGCATCCTGCCGCGCGCCGAGCGCGTGCGGGCCGGCCTGAAGGCCGAGGAGCTCGAAGACCTGGGCGAGACCGGCGGCCGCGGTGGCCGTGGCGGTCGCGGCGACCGCGGTGACCGCGGTCCGGCCGCCGCCGCTCCGGTCGAAGAGCGTGAGGCCCGTACGCGCACCCCGCGCCAGCGCCGCCGTACGCGGGGCGGTTCCGAGCTCGGTGCCGAGGCCGCTGCCGTGACGCCGGTGGCCGAGGCCCCCGAGGCGCCGGCCGGTGACGAGGCGCGCAAGCCGCGCCGCCGCCGGACGCGTTCGGTGACCACCGCCGCAGCCGCTGCCGCGGCCGTGGCCGAGGCGGCCCCGGTCGCTCCGGTCGTCGAGGCCGCCCCCGTCGCCGCGGTCGCGGTCGCCGAGGCTCCGGCCGAGGAGGCCCCGGTCAAGGCCCGCCGTACCCGGACCCGCAAGGTCGCGGAGGCTCCGGTCTTCGCGGAGCCGGAGTTCCAGTCGGCCCCGTCGGCCGAGCCGGTCAAGGCCGAGCCCGTCAAGGCCGAGCCGGTCCGGGCCCGCCGGGTCCCGACCCAGAAGCCCGTCCTCGCCCAGGTGACCCCGATCGCCGAGGCTCCGGCCGCGGAGACCGTGGTCAAGGCCCGCCGGACCCGGACCCGGAAGGCCGTCGACGCGGCCCCGGAGCCGGACTTCCAGGTGGCCCCGCCCGTGGAGCCCCCGGTCAAGGCCCGCCGCAGCGCCCCGGCCACCCGGACCCGCAAGGTCGCGGAGGCCGCTCCGGTCGCCGAGGCCGCCGCTGTGGCCGAGGAGGCCGCGGTCAAGCCGAAGCGCACCCGGACCCGCAAGGTCGCCGCTGCCGTCGTCGAGGCTCCGGCCGCGCCGGTGGCCGAGGAGGCCCCCGCGAAGCCGAAGCGCACGCGGACCCGCAAGGCCGTCGCTCCCGTCGCGGAGACCACGGAGGCCTGATCCCCGTACCGCCGTCCGGTGGCCCGGTCCCCTTCCGAGGGGACCGGGCCACCGGCGTATCCGGCCCGTACACGCCTCCCCTACGCGCCGGTAACCTCGGGCCGGTAGCCTCTGGCCCATGAGCAAGCCGCCCCGCCTCACGCTTCCCTCCGGTGCCCGCGCGCACCTCCTGTCCACCGCCCGCGGCGATTTCGCCGTGCACGAGGCCGGCGAGCCGGTCCGCGGCACCGCCCTGCTGCTCCCCGGGTTCACGGGCAGCAAGGAGGACTTCATCGGCCTCCTGGAGCCGCTGGCCGCCGCCGGGTACCGGGTGGTCGCGGTCGACGGGCGGGGGCAGCACGAGAGCCCCGGCCCGCGCGAGGAGTCGGCGTACGCGCTGGAGGAGCTGGCGCAGGACGTACTCGCCCAGACCGCCGCCGTGGACGGGGGGCCGGTCCACCTGGTCGGCCACTCGCTGGGCGGCCTGATCGCGCGGGCCGCCGTACTGCGCGACGCGGCGCCCTTCGCCTCCCTCACGCTGATGAGCAGCGGGCCGGCCGCGATCGCCGAGGACCAGCAGGAGCGTACGAAGCTGCTGGTCGCCGCATTGGAGGCGATGCGCGAGGACATGCTGGGCGTCTGGACGGCAATGCGGTCGTTCGACCCCGAGGACGCGGTGCCCGACTCCCCCGAGCTCGCGGAGTTCCTGCGCGGGCGGTGGCTGGCCACGGTGCCCGAGCAGCTGATCGCCACGGGCCGGATCCTGGTCTCCGAGCCGGACCGGGTGGACGGGCTGAGCGCGGTGGAGCTACCGAAGCTGGTGCTGTCCGGCGAGGTCGACTACGCGTGGCCGGTCCCGCTGATGGACGAGATGACACGGCGGCTGGGTGCGGCCCGGGTGGTCGTGGCGGGTAGCGAACACTCCCCCAATGCGGAGAATCCGCAGGTCACGGCGGGTGCGCTGGCCTCGTTCTGGGACGCCCACCCGCTAGGTTAGTTAGCGAGTGAAAAAATTTCTTTAGCGTAGGGAATGTTTGCCTCTTACACTTCGTTGGAACAGTGCAAGGAGAACACTGACGAAGGGAGAAGCCCCATGCGCTTCGAGATTCTGCGCCTGGACGATGTCGACGGATCCGCCGTGGACAGCACCGTCGTGGACGCGGCCTCCGTCAACCGGATCGTGCAGCAGGCGGCCGCCGTAGGCCAGCGCATTCTGATCCGACCGGCCGAGAGTGCGTCCTCCTGACACCCTCCGCACCATCCGCACGAAGACGTCGACGCCCCCGCACCGATCCGGTGCGGGGGCGTTCGCGTGCGCGGGAGCGGGCCGCGGCGCTCAGGCCGTGTGGATGACCTGGAGCACGCCGTTGATGATCTGCTGGACGGCGATCGCGGAGAGCATCATGCCGGCGAGCCGCGTCACGAGGACGACACCACCGTCCTTGATGACCCGGATGATCACGAGCGAGTAGCGCATCGTGATCCACAGGACGACGTGCATGGCGATGATCGCGCACCAGACCGAGATCTGGCCGGTGACCCCGTCCGCCTTCTGCACGGCGAGGATGACGGACACGATCGCACCGGGACCGGCGAGCAGCGGCATGCCGAGCGGGACGAGCGCGACGTTCACGTCCTTGGTCTGCTTGGGCTCGTCGGTCTTGCCGGTGAGCAGGTCGAGCGCGATGAGCAGGAGCAGCAGACCGCCCGCGATCATCAGCGCGGGGACGGAGACGTGCAGGTAGTCCAGGATCTGCTGGCCGCAGATGCCGAAGACGGCGATGACGCCGAAGGCCACGCAGACGGCCTGCCAGGCCATGCGCCGCTGCACCTTGGCGGGTCGGCCCGAGGTCAGGGCGAGGAAGATCGGCGTGATCCCCGGGGGGTCCATAATCACAAAAAGCGTGAGAAATAGGGATCCGAAGACGGCGAAGTCAAACACAGTGATGCCTTGCAGGAGAGAGGGGTGTTTCGAAGAAAGGAAAAGGGGGCCCAGAGGCGCGCTCGCGCGCCGGGCGGCGCGTTACGCGCCGGTCGCTCCGCCGGCGCCCGGAACGGGGAAGGCTCCCGTCGCACGGCGCGTGATCTCGCCGTAGATCTCGGGGTCGGTCGTGTACTCCCCGAGGCGGCACGTCTTGCGGCTGCCGTGGTAGTCGCTGGACCCGGTCGTGAGGAGTCCGAGCTCGCCGGCCAGGGCGCGCAGCCTCCCGCGCGTGTCGGTGTCGTGGTCCATGTGGTCCACTTCGATCCCGTCCAGACCCGCGGACGCGAGCTCGGCTATCGCGGACTCGGGGACGCACGTGCCGCGCTTGACGGCGGCGGGGTGGGCGAAGACGGTCACCCCGCCGGCCGCCTTGACCAGGCGGATGGCGTCGAAGGGGTCGAGCTCGTGCTTCTCGGCGTGCGCGCGGCCGCCGTCGGCGATCCAGTCCTTCGTGAACGCGTCGGACACGGTGGGGACGACGCCGAGCTCGACGAGCGCGGTGGCGATGTGCGGGCGCCCGACGGAGCCTCGGCCGGCGATCCGGGCCACCTGCTCCCAGGTGACGTCGACGCCGAGCTCCCGGAGCTTGCCGATCATGGCGTGGGCGCGCGGGGTGCGGTCGTCGCGGACGAGCTCCCGCTCGCGGGCGAGCTCGGGCTCCTCGGGATCGAAGAGGTACGCGAGCAGGTGCATGCCGATGCCGTCGAGCCGGCAGGAGAGCTCCATGCCGGTGACGAGGGTGAGCCCGCGCGGCAGTGCGGCGAGGGCTTCGGCGTATCCCCCGACCGTGTCGTGGTCGGTCAGAGCGACCACGTCCAGCCCGGCGGCGGCCGCATTGCGGACCAGCTCTGCGGGGCTGTCGGTCCCGTCGGAGGCCGTGGAGTGGGCGTGCAGATCGATGCGCACGGCCGGTGCTCCAGGGGTCTCGCGGGTACGGGGGGACACCCCAGGATAACGCCCGGCCGCCGTCCGGGCGCCAAGCCACTCGCCGCCCGGCCCCGGAGCGGCCCCCGGGAGGCGTCCGCTACGGACCCAGGACGCGCGGGCTCAGCGCGCCGCACGGCAGGAGTTCGACCTCGGAGCCCGCGTCCCGCAGGTCCGTCAGCACCAGTTCGTCGTACATCAACAGGCCCGACTGCTCCGGCCAGACGACGGCCCACAGCCACAGCCCGCGCGCCTCGCCGGCGAACACGGCCCGGTCGTCCGGGGCTCCCTTCACGTGCCACAGCGGTGTCGGGCGGCCCGCCGCGACGACCTTGGCGTGCGGGGGCGTCGAGACGTCCATGTACGTGCCGGGGTCGGGTCCGTCGATCCCCGCGTACCGCGCGCCGAGGCCGACTCCCAACTCCTCCGCGACCAGCAGCAGCTCGCCGATCCCGCCGAGCGGTCCGGGGCCCGAGCAGGCCACCGCCGTCGCCCGGCCCCCGCTGCGGTCGTCACCGGCCGCCGCCACCCCGGTGAACAGCCACCCCACCGGAAGCGGCCACGGCATCCACACCGGCACCTTCGCCCGGTTCACCACCACGCCCAGGCCTTCGACGCTGGGTGGGATGACGGGCTGCAAGGGGTGCACCGTGCCGTGCAGCGCACACTGCCACGAATCGGAGAAGAGCCCGGGCGCCCTGACCCGGCCTCCGCACTTCGGGCAACTTGGTTCACCCCTCATAAGAAGCCACGCTCCTCCCCGCCCGGCGCCCCGTCAAGACACGATCACCCGTCCGGATGCCCCGTTCCGGATGTCTCAGTCCAGCGGCACCGCGGTACGGAGAGGATCCCGCAGATCCGTGCCGTGCGACAGCCAGCGTTCCTGGAGGGCCGCCGCGCCGTGCACCCGCTTCCAGGCGGCCTCGTTCGCCGTCATCGGCAGGAGGGGGAGGAAGTGCACCGGGTCCATGGGCTCGTCGAGTTCCAGGTCCTCGACCAGTCCGCCGGGCTCCGCGACGAGTACGGAGGTGAACGGCGCCCCGTCCCACAGCGGCTCACCCACGTCGAGCGAGGCGCCGGGGGCCACGACCAGTCCCTCCACCTGCGGAGCGGCCCCCAGTACCGCGAGCGGCCGCAGCAGCTTGTCGGTGGGCGCGAGTCCCGCCCGTACGGTCAGTACGAGCTCGGCGCGCGGCCCGCGCAGCGGGTCGGCGACCACGGCGGTCGGGTCGGTCATCGGGTGCGCGGACATGCCGAGGGTCGCGTACCGCACGAGGTCCCCCTCGGAGAAACGCAGCACTTCGATGCGGTCGGTGCCGAGGAAGGTGACGGCGGCGCGGGCGTCGGGTTCGCCGAGCGCGCTGCGCAGCCGGGCTTCGACGAGAGCCAGAATTTGTGCCATGAAGCGAGCATAGAACTCGTATGAGGCGGGTAAAGGGCGGGTCTTGACCATCCGTCGGCTGATAATGTTGACCGCTGGTCGGGGCCACACTCTTGAAGAGCTGTTTCGGGGCAGCCGACGACAGGACGTCCTCCACGGAGGACCGGCCGGAGGAGGTGGGGCTGCAATGGATCGAAGTCGATCGTGCAGTACCAACCGCTCTTCCACTTCCTGTACGGGCACCACGGGCACGTTCCCGCCCGTTTGATCATCTGATCAGTAGAAGAGCGACGGCGGAACTTTGTCCTCCCGTCCTGTTCCTTCCGTCCGCCCCGGGCCTGCCCGCCTGCCGCGGCCGCGCCATCCGGAAGGGACCTCCCACCCGTACGGTCCGCAGCCGTGCGTGCGAAGGAGCCTGCCATGTCGATGCTGCCCTACCTGCGTGCCGCCGTACGTCCGGCCCTGCGCAGGTCCACCCCGTCCCAGCCCGGCTACGACACCACCCGCGACCCGTCGGCGAGCAGCGCGGTCGTCGACTGCGCCGTGTACCGCGACGGCCGACGCGCCCTGGGATCGGCCTGTCTGACCCCGCGTGAGGCGATGGCCCGCGTCCGCGAGAGCGGCGGGTTCGCCTGGATCGGCCTGCACGAGCCGACCGAGGCCGAGTTCGCGGGGATCGCCGCCACCTTCGGCCTGCACCCGCTCGCCGTGGAGGACGCGGTGCACGCGCACCAGCGGCCGAAGCTGGAGCGCTACGACGACACGCTCTTCACCGTCTTCAAGACGATCCACTACGTGGAGCACGCCGAACTGACCGCCACCAGCGAGGTGGTGGAGACCGGCGAGGTGATGTGCTTCACCGGCCCCGACTTCGTCATCACGGTCCGGCACGGCGGCCAGGGCTCCCTGCGGTCCCTGCGCCACCGCCTCCAGGACGACCCCGAGCTGCTCGCGAAGGGCCCCTCGGCCGTCCTGCACTCCATCGCCGACCACGTCGTCGACGGGTACATCGCGGTCGCGGCGGCCGTCCAGGACGACATCGACGAGGTGGAGAGCGCGGTGTTCGCCGCGCCCGCCAAGGGCAGCGCGCGCGGCGGCGACGCGGGCCGCATCTACCAGCTCAAGCGCGAGGTGCTGGAGTTCAAGCGGGCCGTCTCCCCGCTGCTGCGGCCGATGGAGCTGCTGAGCGAGCGTCCGATGCGGCTGGTGGACCCGGACATCCAGAAGTACTTCCGCGACGTCGCCGACCACCTGGCGCGCGTGCACGAGCAGGTCATCGGCTTCGACGAGCTGCTCAACTCGATCCTCCAGGCCAACCTCGCGCAGGCGACCGTCGCGCAGAACGAGGACATGCGCAAGATCACCTCGTGGGCGGCGATCATCGCCGTGCCGACGATGATCTGCGGGGTCTACGGGATGAACTTCGCGCACATGCCCGAGCTCCAGTGGAAGTACGGCTACCCGATGGTGATGGCCACCATCGTCGGCATCTGCTTCACCATCCACCGCGCCCTGCGCCGCCACGGCTGGCTCTAGGGGGTTCCGCACGGTCGTGCCGGGCCCCGGGCCACCCCCTACTCTGTTGCGCATGACTCTCAGCGCGCTCGACCTGGCCCTCGTCGAGGAGGCCACCAAGAAGTCCGGCCTGATCTGGGTCCGCGGCTCCGGGGCCGACCGGGCCCTGTGGCACGCCTGGGTCGACGGCGCGGCCCACGTGCTGGGCGACGGGCCCGGGGAGCAGCCGTTCCCGGGGCTCGCGGACGGCGGGGCCGCCGAGGTGACCGTGCGCAGCAAGGACAAGGGCGGCCGCCTCGTCGCCTGGACGGCGGCCGTACGGGAGCTCCCGCCCCGCAGCGAGCAGTGGCAGGCAGCCGTCGCCGAGCTGAAGGGGAAGCGGCTGAACGCGCCCGACTCGGAGCAGATGACCGAGCGGTGGGCGCGCGAGTGCCGGCTGCTGCGGCTGGAGCCGGTGGCGGCGAGCACGGACCTGCCCGGCGGATCGCTGGCCGCGACCCCGCTGGGCTCGCCGGCGGTCACCCGCCGGCCCGTCCCGGCCGGGCTGCCGAAGCTGCTGCTCAAGCGGAAGAAGGCGGCCCGCTAGGGCCGGTCCCGGGACCACCGAGCCCGCCGGTCCCCCGTACCGCTACTTGGTGGGGCTGGAACCCTGTCCGGAGCCCTTGCCCGGGCTCGGTGACGGGGCGGAGCCCCCGCCCTGGTCCTTGGTCGTCGGCATCTGGGTGCCGTAGTCGACGGTCTGGTCCTGCGCGGGCGCCTCCAGCGGGAAGGTCTTGCCCCACTCCGCGAGGTCGACCTGCCCGGCCCCGCCGGCCCGCTCCAGGCGCAGCGGGTACGGGGTCCCCTCCAGGGAGACCGACAGCTTGCCGCCCTTGCCCTTGTCCGCGGTGACCAGGACCGCGCGGGTGTGCCCGACCTTGGTGTAGTCGTCCTCCTTGGCGAGCTTGCCGTCGAGTCCGAGCAGCCCGTCGAGCAGCACGTGCATGTCGGTGAACCCGCGGAACTGCTTGTACGTCGGGTCGCCCTCGGGCACCTTCACGTACTTGTCGCCGAGCTTGCCGGCCGAGTCGGACTTCCCCCAGAAGGCGGCGCTCGCCTTGAGGTAGAGCTGCTCGCCCACCCGCAGCACCTGGAAGGTGTCCTCCTGCGACTTCACCTCGCCGGAGCCGCCGTCCTTCCCCAGCCGCATGTCGAGCGCGAAGGACTTGCCGCCGCTGACGAGGGTGCCGGACAGGTGCACCGAGGCGGCGGCGCCGGCCGCGGCCTTCGCCTTGTCCTCGATCTGGTCGGCGGAGAGCTTGCCGACCCCGTTGGTGCCCTCGTCCGGGTCCGCGCCGCAGCCCGTAGCGGCGACGGCCAGGCCCGCGAACAGGACACCGACGATGGCCGCCCGGCGCAGCCGAACGGCGGGGAGGTAGGCGGTCACGGGCAGGTGCCTCTCGTCGTGCGTCTTGGAGCAGCAGGCAGCGTACCCGCCCGTAGCCGAGGCACCGGGCGGGTGGTCTGCCCTACCCACGGGCGGACCGCCCCACCAGGACGCTCTCCCTGGGCACGGGCTAGCCTGAGGGGCGGCAGGACTGAGGATCGACGCTCTAGGAGGCGCTCGCATGGCTGGTGGCGCCCCGCGGATCTTCGTCTCGCATCTGTCGGGTGTGCCCGTCTTCGACCCCAACGGCGACCAGGTCGGCCGCGTCCGCGACCTCGTCGCGATGCTGCGCGTCGGCGGGCGTCCGCCGCGGCTGCTGGGCCTGGTGGTCGAGGTGGTCAGCCGGCGCCGGATCTTCCTCCCGATGACCCGGGTGACGGGCGTGGAGTCCGGACAGGTCATCACCACCGGTGTCGTCAACATGCGGCGCTTCGAGCAGCGGCCCACCGAGCGCCTGGTCCTCGGTGAACTGCTGGACCGCCGGGTGACGCTGGGGGCCACCGGCGAGGAGGTCACCGTCCTCGACGTGGCCATCCAGCAGCTGCCGGCCCGCCGGGACTGGGAGATCGACAAGATCTTCGTACGGAAGGGCAAGAGCGGCGCGCTGCGCCGGCGCGGCGAGACCCTGACCGTGGAGTGGTCGGCGGTGACCGGCTTCTCGCTGGAGGAGGAGGGCCAGGGCGCCGAGAACCTGGTGGCCACCTTCGAGCAGATGCGCCCGGCCGACGTGGCGAACGTCCTGCACCACCTGACGCCGAAGCGCCGCGCCGAGGTGGCCAGCGCCCTCGACGACGACCGGCTCGCGGACGTCATGGAGGAGCTGCCCGAGGACGAGCAGGTGGAGATCCTCGGGAAGCTGAAGGAGGAGCGCGCCGCCGACGTCCTGGAGGCGATGGACCCGGACGACGCGGCCGACCTGCTCTCGGAGCTCCCGGAGGACGACAAGGAGCGGCTGCTGACGCTGATGCAGCCCGACGACGCGGCCGACGTGCGGCGCCTGCTGTCATACGAGGAGAACACCGCGGGCGGTCTGATGACGACGGAGCCGATCGTGCTGCGGCCCGACGCGACGGTCGCGGACGCGCTGGCCCGCGTACGGCAGGCGGACCTGTCGCCGGCGCTGGCCGCGCAGGTGTACGTGTGCCGGCCGCCGGACGAGACGCCCACGGGCAAGTACCTGGGCACGGTGCACTTCCAGCGGCTGCTGCGGGACCCCCCGTTCACGCTGGTGAGCTCGATCGTGGACACGGACCTGCCGCCGCTGCGTCCGGACGCCTCGCTTCCCCAGGTGACGACCCATCTCGCCGCGTACAACATGGTGGCGGTGCCGGTGGTGGACGAGAGCGGCTCGCTGCTGGGCGCGGTGACCGTGGACGACGTACTGGACCACCTGCTGCCCGACGACTGGCGGGAGACGGACTTCCACTCCGAGGAGGTCTCCAGTGGGCAGTGAACGACGGGGTGAGCCGTCGCGCGAACGGCGCCGCGAGCAGATCCGCGTGCGGCGCGAGCTGGCGCGCGAGCACGCCCGTGAGTACGCGCGCGAGCAGGGGCTCACGGGCCGCGAGGAGGAGTCCGCCGAGCGGATGCGGTCGAAGGCGGCCGCTTCCGCGACCGGGTCGACCGCGCTGAGCCGCTCGCCGCGGGTGCGCCTGGACCAGCCCCGGTCGGACCGGCGGCGGGTGCTTCCGGTGTACGACCCGGAGGCGTTCGGGCGGCTGTCGGAGCGGGTGGCGCGCTTCCTCGGCACGGGCCGGTTCATCGTCTACATGACGCTGGTCATCATCGTCTGGGTGCTGTGGAATATCTTCGCGCCCACGCACCTGCGGTTCGACGAGTACCCCTTCATCTTCCTGACGCTGATGCTGTCGCTGCAGGCCTCGTACGCGGCCCCGCTGATCCTGCTCGCGCAGAACCGGCAGGACGACCGCGACCGGGTCAACCTGGAGCAGGACCGCAAGCAGAACGAGCGCTCCATCGCCGACACCGAGTACCTGACCCGGGAGATCGCGGCGCTGCGGATGGGCCTGGGCGAGGTCGCGACCCGCGACTGGATCCGGTCGGAGTTCCAGGACCTGATCAAGGAGATGGACGAGCGGCGGCTATTCCCGGCGGAGAGTGACGAAGGCGACCGCTAGCGGCCTTTCCTGAGGCAGGCTACCGAGCCGTACCATCGGGGCATGGCTACCGACACAAGCTCCGCCGCCGTGCCTGAGCAGGACGCGATCCTCGACGCGCTGTCGACGGTGAACGACCCCGAGATCCACCGGCCGATCACCGAGCTCGGCATGGTCAAATCGGTGGAGATCGGCGACGGCGGCGAGGTCGCGGTCACGGTCTACCTCACGGTGTCGGGCTGTCCCATGCGCGAGACGATCACCAAGAACGTCACCGAGGCCGTCGAGCGGGTCGCGGGCGTCACCTCGGTCGCGGTCACGCTGGACGTGATGAGCGACGAGCAGCGCAAGGACCTGGCGGCGACGCTGCGCGGCGGCACCGCCGAGCGCGAGGTCCCGTTCGCCAAGCCGGGCTCGCTGACCCGCGTCTACGCGGTGGCGTCCGGCAAGGGCGGCGTCGGCAAGTCGTCGGTGACGGTGAACCTGGCGGCGGCGATGGCCGCGGACGGCCTGAAGGTCGGCGTCGTCGACGCGGACATCTACGGCCACAGCGTGCCGCGCATGCTGGGCGTGGAGGGCCGCCCGACCCAGGTCGAGAACATGATCATGCCGCCGTCGGCGAACGGCGTGAAGGTCATCTCCATCGGCATGTTCACGCCGGGCAACGCCCCGGTGGTGTGGCGCGGCCCGATGCTCCACCGGGCGCTCCAGCAGTTCCTGGCGGACGTGTTCTGGGGCGACCTGGACGTGCTGCTGCTGGACCTGCCGCCGGGTACCGGCGACATCGCGATCTCGGTGGCGCAGCTGGTGCCGAACGCGGAGATCCTGGTCGTGACCACCCCGCAGCAGGCGGCGGCCGAGGTCGCGGAGCGGGCCGGCTCGATCGCGGTGCAGACGCACCAGAAGATCGTCGGCGTCGTCGAGAACATGTCCGGGCTGCCGTGCCCGCACTGCGACGAGATGGTCGACGTGTTCGGCTCGGGCGGTGGCCAGAAGGTCGCCGACGGCCTGACGAAGACGGTCGGCGCGACGGTGCCGGTGCTCGGCTCGATCCCGATCGACGTGCGGCTGCGCGAGGGCGGCGACGAGGGCAAGCCGGTCGTCCTGTCAGACCCGGACTCCCCGGCCGGTGCGGCGCTGCGCGCCATCGCGGGCAAGCTCGGCGGCCGCTCCCGCGGCCTGGCCGGCATGTCCCTGGGCATCACCCCGCGCAACAAGTTCTGAGCGCGGGCGAGGAGGGCACCGCCGGCCGGCGGTGCCCTTTCCCGTACCCGGGCTACTCGTACGAGGCGATGTCGCCGATCACCGAGAAGCCGAGTCCGTACGCGCTCATCCCGCGCCCGTACGCGCCCACGTGCACACCGGCCGCCGTCGACCCGGCCAGGACCCAGCCGAACTCCGACTCGCGGTAGTGGAACGGCGTCGGCTCGCCGTCGACCGGGAGCGAGAGCGTCGACCAGTCCGGCCCCGCCAGGTCGTCGGCGAGCTCCCACGCGGCCTCGGTCTGCTGGTCGAGCCAGTCGTCGCGCAGGGTGTGGTCCATCTGCCCCGGCCAGCTGTACGCCAGCAGCCCCGAGCCGGCCAGCCAGGCCGCCGAGGAGACCGAGGTGGCCTCCAGGACGCCGGTGCCGTCGCTGCTGCGGCGCAGCGGGTTGCTCGCGATCGTGACGACCACCGCGAAGCGCTCCTTCTCCCCGGTCGCGAGCTCTCCGCGCGCGGAGGGCTCGTCGCCGTGGCCGGTGGAACCGTGCTCGACGGTGCCGTCGGCCCCGGTGCCCACCTGCATGAGCCAGCGGGGGCCGGTGAAGGCCTCGTCCAGCCCGTACCAGGGGAAATCAGCCCGCAGGTACCCCTGCGCCGTCCGGCGGGCCGCCGGGACGGGCGCGGCGGCCTCCTGGGGCTGCGCGGGCGCCGGCTGCGGGGGTGCGGCGTTCTCGGCCGGCGCGGGCTGCGCCTGCGCGGCCGGTGCGGCTGGTGCGGCTGGTGCGGCAGCGGGAGCGGGCGCCTCGGCGGGCTGCACCCCTACCCGGCTACTGCTCGTCGTCTCCATCGATGCGGCCTCTCGTTCCGTGGGGTCCGGAACGCGCCCTCCCCCACATGTCGTCGGGGGGACCCCCACCCTGGGGCGTCCTGGGTCCGGACTCATGGAGGATAGCCACCGGACCCCGAATCGCCCGGAAGGCTCGAAACCAGGGGGTGTCTCAGGTGGCGTCGGCGTCGTACGGGGTGCGCAGCTCGGCGGCCGGGGCGGCGGGCTTCTTCAGCAGGTCCGGGCCGGTGGCGGCGGGCGCGGCGGCGCTGCCCGCGGCGGCCGGGGCGGGCTCGGCCTCGCGGCTGTTCACGGCGTCCGTGACGTCCGTCAGTTCCTTGCGGAGATCGAAGGTGCTGCGGATCTCCTTCAGGTCCTCGTTCTCGCTCAGCTGCTTGCGCAGGAACGTCTTCGGGTTCAGGTCCTCGAACTCGAAGTCCTTGAACTCGGGGCCGAGTTCGGAGCGGATGTCCTGCTTCGCGCTGTCGGAGAACGCGCGGATCTTCCGGATGACCCCGGTGACGTCCTGGATCACCTTCGGCAGCTTGTCCGGGCCGAAGATGAGGATGGCGAGCACCACGATCGTGACCAGCTCGAGTGCGCCTATGTCGTTGAACACCTTGCCGCTCCTCGGCTCTTTTCACTTCGGGCCACGACACACGGTACCCGGCCTCGTCGGCGGGCCCATACATCGGTGCCGCATCAGCCGCGGATTCTCCATCTGGTCATGATCCGTTCGCCGAACCGAGGACCAGCTCCAAGGTGCGCTCCCGGCCGTCGCGCAGCACGGTCAGGGCGAGCGGGTCGCCCGGGCGGTGGGCGCGGATCTTGATGACGAGCTCGTCTCCGCCGTGCACGCGCACGCCGTCCACCTTGGTGATCACGTCGCCCCCCTGGATCCCGGCCCGGGCCCCGGGTCCGTCGGGGGTGACGGCGGGCTTGCCGCCCTCGCCCTTGGTCCCGACGCGGGCCCCGTCGCCGGTGTACTCCATGTCGAGGGTGACGCCGATGACGGGGTGGGTGGCGCGGCCGGTGCGGATCAGCTCCTCGGCGACGCGCTTGCCCTGGTTGACCGGGATGGCGAAGCCGAGCCCGATGCTGCCGCTCTGCTTCTCGGAATCGCCCTTGTCGGCTCCCCGGATGGCGCTGTTGATGCCGATCACGCGGGCCTTGGCGTCGAGGAGCGGGCCGCCGGAGTTGCCGGGGTTGATGGGGGCGTCGGTCTGGAGGGCGTCGACGTAGCTGATGTCGCTGCCGTCGCCCTTGTCGCCGCCGGCGGTGATGGGCCGGCCGGTGGCGCTGATGATGCCGGCGGTGACGGTGTTGGAGAGGTCGAAGGGCGCGCCGATGGCCACGACCGGGTCGCCGACCTTCACGTTCTCGGAGTTCCCGAGGGAGAGCGGCTGCAGGCCCCGTACGCCGTCGACCTTGACCACGGCCAGGTCGTAGCCGCTGTCGCGGCCGACCAGCGTGGCGGTGACGCTCTCGCCGGTGCTGAAGGTGACCGTTATGTCCTTGGCGTCGGAGACGACGTGGTTGTTGGTCAGGATGTGCCCCTGACCGTCGAGGACGAACCCGGTTCCGGTACCGCTGCCGGTGCTGCCGCGTACGTGGAGGGTGACCACGCCGGGCAGTGCGGTGGCGGCGATCCCGGCCACGCTCTCGGGGGCGCGGCCCTTGTTCTCGACGGCGGCCTGGGGCAGTTCGAGGCGCGTGCTGCTCTGCCGCTCGGCGAGCACGCCGAGCCACCCGCCGACGCCCCCGGCGAGCAGGGCGGCGCCCAGCCCGAGCGCGAGGGCGTGCCGCAGCCGGACCACGTGGCCGCCGCCGGTCGCCTTGCCCTGGTCCACCACCTGCAACGGCTGCTCGCCCCAGGGGTCGTACCGCGGCCCCGCCGCAACCTCGGAGCCCTGGGGCGCGGGTTCGGCGGCGGGGGCCGAAGCCGCCTCCGGTTCCGCCTGCGGGGCGGCGGGGCGGCTCCACCACGTCGGGGCCGTGTCGGACTGCTGCTGGTCGGCCATGGGCGCTCCCCTGGGGGTCCCCCGGCGGAGCCTGGGGAGGTACCTGTAGCACCGCCGGGCGGCGCATCTGCCGCAGATTCAACCAGGTCCTCCGCCCACCGGGGGCTCCGCCCCCGGCCCCCGGCACCTCAGCGGGTCAGCGAGACCGGGCGGGGAGAGAGGAAGGGATGCACCGGGGGGAGGGGAGCCGTGGGGCGCGGGCCCGCCACGAAACCGGGGCCGGGAGCGCGGTCGCGGACCACCGCGTCCGTCACCGACACGGCCGGGCCCGGACGCGATGCCGGGGCCTCGCCCCGTACGGTCGGATCCAGCGAGTCGATCGGCAGCGAGCCGCCCAGCGCGATCGCGGCCAGCGAGACCGCCCCGGCCGCCACGAACGCGAAGCGGCGGCGCGGCCGCCCCACCTCGTGGATGCGGAAACCCTGCTGGGGGGCGGCCGGAGCCACGTACCCGAAGAGATCGGCGCCGGGCGGACCCAGCGGACCGGAAGAGGGGCCCGACGGCCCGTCGGGACCGCCACCGGGCAGCCCCTGCAACCGGGCCAACAGCCCGGCGGACAGCGGCGGCGGCGCGCTCTCGACGAACAGGCTCTTCAGACGGCGCTGCGCATCCGCCTCGGCCTTGCACTTGGCACACGTGGCCAGATGGGCCAGGACCCGCTCGCGCGCGTCATGGCTCAGTTCCCCGTCGACCAGGGCGGCCAGCCGGTCACCCAGGTGCTCTTCGGCAGGAGAGGGACTGACTCCGCTCACTCGGTTCCGCCCTCTCCCCCGGCGCCCGGCGCGCCCACCGCCACTCCCGCCAGCGCCCGCTGCTCGGCCCGGGCCTCGGGAGACCGGTGCTTGAGCGCCTTGCGCAGGTGCGACCGGCCCCGGTGGATACGACTGCGCACGGTGCCGAGCTTCACGCCCAGCGTCGCGGCGATCTCCTCGTACGACAGGCCCTCGATGTCACACAGCACCACGGCCGCGCGGAACTCGGGCGCGAGGGTGTCCAGCGCCTGCTGCACGTCCGCGTCGAAGTGGGTGTCGTGCAGGACCTGCTGCGGGGACGGCTCGCGGCTCGGCAGCCGCTCGGCGGCGTCGTCGGCGAGCGCGTCGAAGCGGATCCGCTGCTTGCGGCGGACCATGTCGAGGAACAGGTTGGTGGTGATCCGGTGCAGCCAGCCCTCGAAGGTGCCCGGCGTGTACGTGGACAGCGAGCGGAAGACGCGGACGAAGACCTCTTGCGTCAGGTCCTCGGCGTCGTGCTGGTTGCCCGTCAGACGGTAGGCAAGGCGGTAGACCCGCGCACTGTGCGTGCTGACGATCTCCTCCCATGAAGGAGGGGTCCACGCCTGGGTGCCCGCATCGGCGGCAAAGGTCGCGGTGGTTGCGGTGGCAGCGGTGTGGAAGCGGTCAGCAATGTCGGTCACGGATTTCGGCTCACCCGCCGACCAGAAGAGGCGTCTGAACACGCCCCCACGATCCACAGGCGCAGCCGCACCTCCCCTATCGGCTCTGGTGGTGTCCAGTGGAGTCCCTACCATAGCCACCCCTCCCGTCAGCTCCGGATAAGTGTTTTTGCAGTAACTTTGCACGTGCCTGCGACGGGCCGGGCCGTCGATCTGCCCGCTGCCGCCCCATCTATCCCGGCCGCACTCGGCCCATACGCCCCTTTTCACCTCGCTGGTTCGATCCACCGCTGTTTTCTCCAACGCCCGGTCCCATCTGCGGGTTCCCGACGTCAGCGGATACAGTCACCGTTGCGCCAACTATGGGGACAGGAGAGGGTCATTACCGGCAACCGGCAGACGAGCTGGGCGTTCGCCGACGCGTTTGTCGCCGAGGACGACGCTCTGCGGTGGGCCCGCGACCGGGCCAGGGAAGCGGGCCTGCGCTCCGTCTCCCCGGGCACCGGGGCCGCGCTGCGCCTGCTCGCCGCCACCGCGGACGCCAAGGCGGTGGCCGAGATCGGCACCGGCACCGGCGTCTCCGGCATCCACCTCCTCCACGGCATGCGCCCCGACGGGGTGCTGACCACCGTGGACCCCGAGGCAGACCGGCAGGCCTTCGCCCGCCAGGCCTTCCGCGCCGCCGGCTTCGCGGGCAACCGCGCCCGGTTCATCCCCGGCCGCGCGCTCGACGTACTCCCCCGGCTCGCCGACGGCGGGTACGACCTCGTCTTCTGCGACGGGGACCCCTCCGAGTCCCTCGACTACCTCGCCGAATCGTTGCGCCTGCTGCGCCCCGGCGGGCTGGTGTGCTTCGAGGGGGTCTTCTCGGACGGCCGCACCGTCGACGGCGCCGCCCAGCAGACCGAGGTGCTGCGCGTACGGGAGCTGCTGCGCAGCGTCCGCGAGAGCCCGGCGCTGGAGGCGGCCCTGCTCCCGGTGGGCGACGGCTTGCTGTGCGCGGTCCGGCGCTGAGCGCCCGCAGGCCGTAGCCCCGTAACCCCGCAGACCCGCAGACCCGTGGACCCGTGGAGCCGCAGACCCGTCCGGGGCGAACGAACTCCCCGGACATGACACAACGCCGCCCCGACCGCGGGAAGCGGCCGGGGCGGCGCAGAGAATACGGGTGCTGCGGTGCTGCCGACGGGTTAGCCGACGACCTTCTTCAGGGCGTCACCCAGGGCGTCCGCCTCGTCCGGAGTCAGCTCGACGACAAGCCGACCGCCGCCCTCGAGCGGTACGCGCATGACGATGCCCCGCCCCTCCTTGGTGACCTCGAGCGGGCCGTCGCCCGTCCGCGGCTTCATGGCCGCCATGCTCGTTCCCCTTCCTGAAACCAGCTCATCGTCAGCCGACGGCCCCATTCAGGCGCCTGGAACCCGGCATCGAACACATTGCTTCTTGGCCATTATCCCGCATGTCAGGACCCGATGACCAACATCGGCAGGGAACGCTTGCGCAACGCGCTCGGCCAAAACCACTCATTTCGGGGACGTGCCTGCGATACTGCGCCGTCGCACCCGGCGTCCGCCCTCCGCTTTCTTTGACGCACATCACATGCCCCGGAGCGGTCCGGTCCGCCATGCTGGCCCTTGCACCGGCCGGTACCGGCCGGTAGCCAAGCCCGCGACGAAGGGGGACCCCCTGCCATGGCCGACAGCGTGCTCTACGAAGTGACCGACGGACTCGCGAAGATCACGATCAACCGTCCCGACGCCATGAACGCGATGAACACCGAGGCCAAGGTCGCGCTGCGCGACGCGGCCCTCGCGGCGGCCGCCGATCCGGCCGTCCGTGCGGTGCTGCTGACGGCGGCCGGCAACCGGGCGTTCTGCGTCGGCCAGGACCTCAAGGAGCACATCGGGAACCTGGCGGCGGACCGCGAGACCGGTTCCTCGCTGACCATGAACACGGTCGCGGAGCACTACAACCCGATCGTGCGCGCCCTGACCGAGATGCCCAAGCCGGTGGTGGCGGGCGTCAACGGCGTGGCGGCCGGGGCGGGCTTCGGCTTCGCACTGGCGGCGGACTTCCGGGTCGTCGCGGACACGGCCTCCTTCAACACCTCCTTCGCGGGGGTGGCGCTGACCGCGGACTCGGGCGTCTCCTGGACCCTGCCCCGCCTGATCGGCGCCTCCCGCGCCTCGGATCTGCTGCTCTTCCCCCGCTCGGTGAAGGCGCAGGAGGCGTACGAGCTCGGCATCGTGAACCGCCTGGTCCCCTCGGAGTCCCTGCACGCGGAGGCCGAGGCGGTGGCCCGCACCCTGGCGGCCGGCCCGACGGTGGCCTACGCGGCCCTCAAGGAGTCCCTCGCCTACGGGGCCTCGCACTCGCTGTCCGAGGCACTGGCCCACGAGGACACCCTGCAAGCCCGCGCGGGCGCCTCCGAGGACCACTCGATCGCCGTCCAGGCCTTCCTCGCGAAGCAGCCGCCGAAGTACCTGGGCCGCTGAACCCGGGGCGGCAGCCGAGTCCGCCGCCCCCGTTGCCACCCGCCCCCGCCCTCCCCCGCCTCAGGCGGGGGTACGGGCGGCGCAGGCGGCCAGGTGGTCGTTGACCAGCCCGCAGGCCTGCATCAGCGCGTAGGCGGTCGTGGGCCCGACGAACCGGATCCCCGCCTTCTTCAGCGCCTTGGACAGGGCCGTGGACTCGGGCGTCACCGCCGGCACCTCGGAGATCGTCGCCGGGGCCGGGCGGCCCGGCTCCGGCGCGTGCGACCAGATCAGCGCGTCCAGTTCGCCCGGCTCCCATTCGGCCAGCACCTTCGCGTTGGCGAGCGTGGCCTCGATCTTGGCCCGGTTGCGGATGATCCCCTCGTCGGCGAGCAGCCGCTCCGCGTCGGCCGGCCCGAAGGCGGCGACGTCGGCGATCACGAACCCCGAGAAGGCCGTACGGAAGCCTTCCCTGCGGCGCAGGATCGTCAGCCAGGACAGCCCCGACTGGAACGCCTCCAGGCACAGCCGCTCGTACAGGGCGTCGTCCCCGTGCACCGCGCGCCCCCACTCCGTGTCGTGGTACGCGATGTAGTCCTCGGTGGCCAGCGCCCAGGGGCAGCGCAGGCCGCCGTCCGGACCCGCGACCGCCGTCACTGCCCCTCCTGGCGGGTGTCCTTGTGCAGGTCGACCGCGCTGCCCGGCGCCTGCGCGCCGCCGCGGCCCTGCACGGCCGCGGCCGTCAGCTCCGCGATCCGCGCGTCCCGCTCGGCGAGCTCCGCCGCGAGCCGCTCCAGTACGTCGTCCACCTCGGCCATCCGGTACCCGCGCGGCGCGACCGGCAGGCGCAGGGCGTCGATGTCGGCCCGTACGACCGGGCGGCTCTCCGGCAGCGCGTCGGCCACCCGGTCCGGCTCCGCCTCCGGCAGCACGGCCTCGGAACCACCGCCCACCACGGCCAGGGTGACCGCCGCGACGACCACTACCAGCGCGATCAGCAAGAACCAGAACACGAGCAACTCCCTGAGAGACATCGGGCCACCGGCCACCAGGTTAAGGTCGCAGCGAGGCGCGAGGGCCGCCGGAGGAGGAAAGAACGGGATGCTGCGACTGGGCAGGCGCGAGTTCGACACCCACGAGCCGGTGATCATGGCCATCGTGAACCGGACTCCGGACTCCTTCTACGACCAGGGTGCGACGTTCCGCGACGAGCCCGCGCTGGACCGGGTCGAGCAGGCCGTCGCCGAGGGCGCCGCGATCATCGACATCGGCGGGGTCAAGGCGGGTCCGGGCGAGCACGTGGACGCGGCCGAGGAGGCCCGGCGCACGGTCGGCTTCGTGGCCGAGGTGCGGCGCCGCCACCCGGACGTGGTGATCAGCGTCGACACCTGGCGGCACGAGGTCGGCGAGGCCGTCTGCGAGGCCGGGGCCGACGTCCTGAACGACGCCTGGGGCGGGGTGGACCCGAAGCTGGCCGAGGTCGCGGCCCGGCACGGCGCCGGCCTGGTCTGCACCCACGCGGGCGGGGTCGAGCCGCGCACCCGGCCGCACCGGATCGCGTACGAGGACGTGGTGGAGGACATCCTGCGGGTCACCGTCGGGCTCGCGGAGCGCGCGGCCGCGCTCGGCGTCCGGCGCGACGCGATCATGATCGACCCGGGCCACGACTTCGGGAAGAACACCCGCCACTCGCTGGAGGCCACGCGCCGGCTGGGCGAGATGACGGACACCGGCTGGCCGGTGCTGGTCTCGCTGTCCAACAAGGACTTCGTCGGCGAGACCCTCGACAAGCCGGTCAAGGAACGCCTGCTGGGCACCCTGGCCACGACGGCCGTCTCGGCCTGGCTCGGCGCGCAGGTCTACCGGGTCCACGAGGTCGCGGAGACGAAGCAGGTCCTGGACATGGTCCGCTCGATCCAGGGCCACCGTCCCCCGGCGGTCGCCCGCCGGGGGCTCGCGTAGCGGCGGCGCGGCCGCCGCGGCTACTTGCCGACTTCCTTGGTCACCAGCGCGATCGCCTCGTCCACGTCGTCCGTGACGTGGAAGAGGTAGAGGTCGCGCTCCGAGGCCTTGCCCTGCGCGATCACCGTGTTCTTCAGCCAGTCGATCAGGCCCGACCAGTACTCCGACCCGAACAGCACGATCGGGAACCGGGTGATCTTCTGGGTCTGGACCAGGGTCAGGGCCTCGAACAGCTCGTCGAGCGTGCCGAGTCCGCCCGGCAGGACCACGAAGCCCTGGCTGTACTTCACGAACATCGTCTTGCGGACGAAGAAGTACCGGAAGTTCAGCCCGAGGTCCACGTGCTGGTTGAGCCCCTGCTCGAAGGGCAGCTCGATGCCCAGGCCCACGGAGATCCCGTTGGCCTCCCGGGCACCCTTGTTGGCCGCCTCCATCGCGCCCGGGCCGCCGCCCGTGATCACCGCGAAGCCCGCCTCCACGAGCGCGCTGCCGATCAGCACGCCGGCCTCGTACTCCGGCGAGCCGACGGGCGTACGGGCCGAGCCGAACACGCTGATCGCCGGCGGCAGCTCCGCCAGCGTGCCGAAGCCCTCGATGAACTCCGACTGGATGCGCAGGACCCGCCAGGGATCGGTGTGCACCCACTCGGAAGGCCCGGCGGAGTCCAGCAGCCGCTGGTCCGTCGTACTGCCCGCCTGCACCTGGCTCCGCCTGCGCAGCACCGGCCCGAGCTGCTGCTCCTCGGGCCGACGACGAGCGTCCCCGTCGGAAGTGCGGTGGTTGCCCATGATGTGCTCCCTCCTGCTGATCGTTGGATCAGCCTAGGCGCACGAAGGTGACGAGAAGCGGAATTCAGGAGGTCAGCCAGGCGCGGAGTCGTTCCTCGCAGTGGAGGATCGCCTTCGTCTCCACGCGCTCGTCGACCTTGTGGGCCAGCAGGGCGTCGCCCGGGCCGTAGTTGACCGCCGGGACGCCGAGGGCGCTGAAGCGGGAGACGTCCGTCCAGCCGAACTTCGGCATGGCGCGGCCGCCGACCGCCTCCATGAACGCCGCCGCGGCGGGGTGGGAGAGGCCGGGGAGGGCGCCGCCCGAGAAGTCGTCGATCACGAACTCGTCGACGCCGCAGTCCGCGAAGACCTCCCGGACGTGGGCGATCGCCTCGTCCATGCTGCGGTCCGGGGCGAAGCGGAAGTTGACCGTCACCGTGCACGCGTCGGGGATGACGTTGTTGGCGACGCCGCCCTCGATGCGGACGGCGTTCAGGCCCTCGTGGTACTCCAGGCCGTCGATCACCGGCTTGCGGGGCTCGTACGCCGCGAGTTTGGCGAGAATCGGGGCCGCCGCGTGGATGGCGTTGGAGCCCATCCAGCTGCGCGCGGAGTGGGCGCGCTCGCCGGAGGTGCGCAGCAGGACGCGCAGGGTGCCCTGGCAGCCTCCCTCGACCTCGGCGTTCGACGGCTCCAGCAGGACCGCGAAGTCGCCGGTCAGCCAGTCGGGGTGGGCCTCGGCGACCTTGCCCAGGCCGTTGAGGTCGGCGGCGACCTCCTCCTGGTCGTAGAAGACGAAGGTGAGGTCGCGGTTGGGCTCGGGCACGGTCGCCGCGATGCGCAGCTGTACGGCGACGCCGGATTTCATGTCGGTCGTTCCGCAGCCCCACAGGACGTCGTTCTCGTCCAGGCGGGACGGGACGTTGTCGGCGATCGGCACGGTGTCGAGGTGGCCTGCGAGGACGACGCGCTCGGCCCTGCCGAGGTTCGTACGGGCCACGACGTTGTTGCCGTACCGGTCGACCGTGAGGTGCGGCAGGGCGCGCAACGCGTGCTCCACCAGGTCGGCGAGGACCTTTTCGTCGCCGCTCACGGACGGGATGTCGACGAGCCGGGCGGTCAGCTCGGCGGCGTCCAGGGTGAGGTCCAGCTCGGATTCGGACATGGCTCTGACCCTAATGCCCCGGACTGCGGCGAAGCTCTCACGTCCGGCCGGTGGACGCGTCGCATGGCTCAAGTACGGTGGGCGCCGTGACCCGGAACGATCCCCCCCGTCCTCGTCGCCGACGCCGCCCGCTGCTCACGTGTGCCGGTGTGTTGGTGCTGTTCGCGCTGATCGGCTACTTCGCCGTGCAGTACAACACCACGAACGGCGGTGGCGGCGCGCCGCACTGCACGGCGAGCGTGCGGACGAGTCCGACCGGCGTCGACATGACCCCGGAACAGGCGGGCAACGCCGCGACGATAGCCGCGGTCGGCGTGGCCAAGGGCCTGCCGGACCGGGCCGTGACCATCGCGCTGGCGACCTCGATGCAGGAGTCGGGGCTGCGCAACCTCCCCCACGGCGACCGGGATTCGCTGGGGCTGTTCCAGCAGCGGACCTCGATGGGCTGGGGCACCGAGGAGCAGATCATGGACCCGGTGTACTCGGCCGGGAAGTTCTACGACCACCTCGTCCAGGTCAAGGGATACGCCGATCTCCCGCTGACGGAGGCCGCGCAGGAGGTGCAGCGCAGCGGCTACCCCGAGGCGTACGCGAAGCACGAGTCGGAAGCGGTCGTGATCGCGGCGGCGTTCGCCGGGGACGGCGAGCTGACCTGCGGCGGGCCCGCGCCGACCGCGCCGGGCGACCCGGAGAAGGTGCGCACGGAGCTCACCCGGATCTTCGCCAAGACGAAGATGCACGACGCTCCGGCGGAGCCGCGCCGTACGCAGGACGCGGCCGGGAAGGTCAAGGAGGCCGAGGTGACCTTCGTCGAGAAGAAGGACGGCGGGGCCTCGGCGGCGCGCGGCAGCAAGGTGATGGCGGGCTGGGCGGTGGCCAACTCGCGCGGGATGGGCGTCGTCCGGGTCTCGTACGGCCCGGCGAGCTGGGTGGCGGGCCAGGCGAAGGGCGAGTGGCAGCAGCTGGCGCCCGCCGGCCCGCAGGGCAAGACCGGGGCCGTCGACCCGCACCGCGCGGAGGACGGCTCGGTACGGATCTTCGTGGCCCAGTGACACGCGTCGCCGCCGTGGGCTCGCCTGTACGAGGCGTCCCCCGTGCGGGGG
Organism: Streptomyces sp. WM6372; assembly: GCF_001279655.1. NCBI lineage: Bacteria > Bacillati > Actinomycetota > Actinomycetes > Kitasatosporales > Streptomycetaceae > Streptomyces > Streptomyces sp. WM6372. Next base: position 36,978 of record NZ_LGDB01000195.1, read on the forward strand.
TGACCCGGCGGCGGCCCGATCCGCCTCCGGAAGGACGGAATCCCTGGTCGGCGCACATCCGGTGAGCTTGTCGCGCAGGCCGATTAAACGATGCGTTACTGATCCTTTACCCGGTGTCTCCGCAACTCCACCCGCCCCCCGAGCGGTTGTACACGGCGTACTCAGCCGCTACCGCTTAGGAGCATCATGTCCCTCCCCCTGACCCGCCGGATCGCCCGTACCGCGCTGCTGCTCGCAGCCGGGGCAGCTCCCGTGGTCGGTGCGGCCGGCGCGGCCAGCGCCGCGGGCCTGGAGTCCGTGCCGCAGCTGGGCGCGCTCACCAGCCCGGACGCCTCGGACGCCACCGGCACCGCGGGCGACGTGGTCGGCACCGGTGAGGCCGCTGCCGCCGGCGCGACGGACACCGCCGCCAAGGCCGTACCCGGCGCCCCCGCCGGGGTCACCGACGCCGCGACCGGCCTGCTCGGCGGGCTGCCCGCCAAGGGGCTGCCGGCCAAGGGCCTGCCGACCGAGGCGCTGCCCACCGGCGCCCTGCCGACCGACGCCCTGTCCACCGGCGCGCTCCCCACGGACGCCGTCCCGGCCGGCGGCCTGACCGGCGCGCTCCCCACCCAGGGGCTGCCGCTGGGCGGCGGCCTCCCGCTGGGCGGCTGACCCGCCGCACGCAGGAACACCGAGGGGCCGGGAGCGCGAACTCCCGGCCCCTCGGGCCGTCTGCGGACCGCGGTCGCGCCGGCGCCGGGTCAGGCGAGGCGCTTGACCGCCGCTTCGACGCGTTCGTCCGTCGCCGTGAAGGCGACGCGGACGAACTGCGCGCCCGCCTCACCGTAGAAGTCGCCCGGGGCGACCAGGATGCCCAGCTCGGCGAGGTGGGCGACCGTCTCCCAGCAGGGCTCGTCCCGGGTCACCCACAGGTACAGGCTGGCCTCGCTGTGTTCGACCCGGAAGCCGTGCGCCTCCAGGGCGGCCCGCAGCGCCTCGCGCCGCGCCGCGTAGCGCCCGCGCTGCTCCGCGACGTGCGCGTCGTCGCCGAGCGCGGCGACCGTGGCCGCCTGCACCGGCGCCGGGGTCATCATGCCGCCGTGCTTGCGGATCTCCAGCAGCTCGCCGAGCACCTCGGCGTCACCGGCGATGAACGCGGCCCGGTAGCCGGCCAGGTTGGAGCGCTTCGAGAGCGAGTGGACGGCGACGATGCCCTCGTAGGAGCCGCCGCAGACGTCGTCGTGCAGGACGGAGACCGGCTCGGCCTCCCAGCCAAGCTCCAGGTAGCACTCGTCGCTGAAGAGCAGGATCCCGTGCTCGCGCGCCCAGGCCACGATCCGGACCAGGTCTTCCTTCGGGATGACCTTCCCGGTGGGGTTGGACGGGGAGTTGAGCCACAGCAGCTTCACGCCGGCCGGGTCGAGTTCCGTGGGGTCGTCGTAGACGACCGCCTCCGCCCCGCACAGCCGAGCGCCGACCTCGTACGTGGGGTACGCGAGCCGCGGGTACGCGACCTTGTCCCCGGCGCCCAGCCCCAGCTGGGTCGGCAGCCAGGCCACCAGCTCCTTGGAGCCGACGACCGGCAGGACGTTGCGGTGTCCGGCGGCGCTCGCGCCGAGGCGGCCCTTCAGCCAGCCGGTGATCGCGTCGCGCAGCGCGACGGTGCCCCACACCGTGGGGTAGCCCGGGGAGTCGGCGGCCGCGACGAGGGCGTCCTGGACCAGCTGCGGGACCGGGTCCACGGGCGTGCCGACGGACAGGTCCACGATGCCGTCCGGGTGGGCCGCCGCCGTCTTCTTGTACGGCTCCAGCTTGTCCCAGGGGAAGGCGGGAAGACGTGCGGATACTGCGGCCACGGTGTTCTCTGCTCTCTACTGGTGCTGGACGTACGGGGCTGTGCGGGCAAACGGCTCGGTCCCGCGCGGCACGGGGCCGTACGGGACCGAGGGGCGGTTCTGGCGGTGCCGACCGTCGTCAGTGACTCGGGTTGATGTCCGCCGGAAGCGCCGCGATGAAGGGGTGGTCGCGCTCGATCAGGCCCAGCTTGGAGGCACCACCGGGCGAACCGAGCTCGTCGAAGAACTCGACGTTCGCCTTGTAGTAGTCCTTCCACTCTTCCGGAGTGTCGTCCTCGTAGAAGATGGCCTCGACCGGGCAGACCGGCTCACACGCACCACAGTCGACGCACTCGTCGGGGTGGATGTACAAGGACCGCTGGCCCTCGTAGATGCAGTCGACGGGGCACTCTTCGATGCATGCCTTGTCCTTGACGTCGACACAAGGCTCCGCGATGACGTAGGTCACGCTCTCGTTCCTCCTCGGTAGGGCTTTCCATATCGCGCGGGAGCGCGGCGTCGTCGATGCCCACGCCTAGTATCTCCGTTCCCGGGCACGATCCGAACAGGAGGGGCGGACAGAGCTGTGGAAATCACTGCCGGTGGGCTGCTGGAGATCCGTATTACCCCGGCTGACGTGGGTAAACGAGTCTCTGTACGACGGGTGCAGGGCGGGGCGGACGAGGCGCCCTCGTTCACTGACACGGTAGGGGTTCTCACATCCTGGGACCAGGGTGTGCTGACGATCACACGAAAGAGCGGCGAGTCCGTCCACATCTCGGAATCGTCGCTGGTGGCGGGCAAGATCGTACCCCCGGCACCGGCCCGGCGGCGGGGTCCAGCGGCCTCTTTCGAGGAGCTGGCGCGGGTCGGCGCGCGGGCCTGGCAGCCGCTGGAGAGCGAGCCGCTGGGCGAGTGGACGCTGCGGGCGGCCGGCGGCTTCACCCGGCGGGCCAACTCGGTGCTGCCGCTCGGCGACCCGGGGGTCCCGCTGGACGAAGCACTCGCGCGAGTGACGTCCTGGTACGCGGAACGTGAACTTCCGGCGTACGTGCAGACGGCGACCGGCGCGGTCGGCACGCAGGAGCTGCTCGGCGCGGAGCTGGAGCGCCGGGGCTGGGTGAACGAGGTGTCGGCGGAGGTCCGGATCGCGGCGCTCGCGCCGATCGCGGACGTGGACACCGCTGCCACCGACTCCGAGGTACGGCTGACCCGCGCCCCGGACGAGGAGTGGCTCGGGATGTACGGGCGGGTCAAGGACCCGGAGGTGGCCCGGCGGGTGCTGGTCGCGGGGCCGTCGGTGTGGTTCGCCACGCTGCCCGGGCGGGCGATAGGGCGCCTGGTGGTGGACGGCCGGTGGGCCGGCTTCGCGGCGGTCGAGGTCGATCCGGAGCACCGGCGCGGTGGCCTGGGCACGGCGGTGATGGCGGTACTGGCCCGGCGGGCGCTGGAGGAGGGCGCGTCGGCGGCGTGGCTCCAGGTGGAGGCGGACAACGCGGGGGCGCTGGCGCTGTACGACGGGCTCGGCTTCGCGACGCACCACGCGTACCACCACTTCCGGGGCCGGAGCGCGGGGGCCGGGCGATGAGCGCGGAATCCCGGGCGCGGTTCGCGGAGGAGGCCCGCTCGGAGCGGCCGGACCTGGCCCTGCTGTGCCTGCTGCTGGCCGCGGAGGCGGATCCGGCACTGGACGAACGGGCCATGGACGGGGCGCAGATCGAGCTGGACCGGCTGGCGGGGATGCTGCCGTACGGGCTGCGCGGCGGGAAGGCCTGGGCCTCGGCGGTGACGGAGCTGCTGGGCGGCCGGATGGGCTTCCACGGCACGCCCGCTGACTACGACCGGCTGTCGTCCTCGCTGCTGCACGAGGTGCTGCGGCGCCGCCGGGGCCTGCCGATCCTCCTGTCGGTCGTCTGGCTGGAGGTCGCGCGGCGCGCGGGTGCGCCGGTGTACGGGCTGGGGCTGCCGGGGCACTTCGTGGTGGGGTTCGGGGACCCGGACGAGGGGCTGGTGGTGGACCCCTTCGCCGGGGGCGCCTCGCTGGGGGCCGGGTCCGCGGAACAGGCGGCCGAGCCGCGGACGCCCGCGCGGACGCTGGACATCGTCCTGCGGATCCTGAACAACATCCGGGCGTGGGCGGCGGCCCGGCCGGAGCAGTCGGGGGTGGCGCTGTGGGCGCTGGAGCTGTCGCTGCTGCTGCCCTCGCATCCGGCGTCGCTGCGGTACGAACGGGCGAAGCTGCTGGTCGAACGGGGGCAGTTCGCGTTCGGCGCCGCCGAGATGGAGTCCTACGCGCAGGTCGTCGACGCGATCGACCCGCCCGCCGCGGCACGGATCCGCAGCGAGGCCCTGTCGGCCAGGGCGCTGCTGAACTGACCGCCGGGGCGGTCGCCGGGGCGGTCGCCGCGGCGCGGGGGCGGATCCGGCTACAGCCAGCCCTTTTCGCGGGCCGTGCGGATGGCTTCCGCGCGGTTGCGGGAGGCCAGCTTCTGGATCGCCGTCGAGAGGTAGTTGCGGATCGTGCCCTGGGAGAGGTGGAGGCGTGCCGCCAGTTCGGCGTTCGTGGCGCCGTCCTCGGCGGCGCGCAGGACCTCCCGTTCGCGGTCCGTCAGCGGGTTCGCGCCTTCCGCCAGGGCCGCCGCCGCCAGGGTGGGGTCGATGACGCGCTCGCCCGCCAGGACCTTGCGCACCGCCTCGGCCAGTTGCGCGGCCGGGGCGTCCTTGACGAGGAACGCCGAGGCCCCCGCCTCCATCGCCCCGCGCAGGTAGCCGGGGCGGCCGAAGGTGGTCAGGACGACGATCTTGATGTCCGGGACCGCGGTCCGCAGGGCCGCCGCCGCCTCTATGCCCGTCATGCCCGGCATCTCGATGTCGAGCAGCGCGACGTTCACGTCGTGCGCCCGGGCCGCCGGCACCACCTCGTCGCCGCGGGCCACCTGGGCCAGCACCTCGATGTCCGGCTCCAGTCCGAGGAGCGCCGCGAGGGCTTCCCGGACCATGGACTGGTCCTCCGCCAGGAGGATCCGGATGGGGCGTGTGCTCATGATCCCGATCCTAGGGGGACGCGGGCCAGCAGGCGGAAGCCCTTCTTGCCCGTCTGTCCGGCCGACAGGGTGCCGCCGACCGCCTCCAGGCGTTCCGCCAGGCCCGTCAGTCCGTTGCCCGCCTCCGCGGGTCCGCCCCCGCCGTCGTCGGCGACCGACAGCTCCACCACCGGTCCGGCCAGGGTCTGCAGGGTCTCCAGCCGTACGGTGCACCGCTGCGCCCCGCTGTGCCGGACCACGTTCGTGACCGCCTCGCGCAGCGACCAGGCCAGCGCCGACTCCACCTCCTCGGGGAGGTCCTCCACCGGCTCCGCCGGGAGGTCCGCCGCCACGCCCGCCGCCGTCAGCGCGGTGCGGGCGCCCGCCAGTTCGCCCGGCAGGGTCGGCCGCCGGTAGCCGCTCACGGCCTCCCGTACGTCGACCAGCGCCTGCCGGCTGACCTGTTCGATGTCCGCCACCTGCTGGGCCGCCTGCTCGGGGTGGTCCGGCAGCATCCGCCCCGCCAGCTCGCTCTTGAGCGTGATCAGGGACAGCGAGTGGCCGAGGAGGTCGTGCAGGTCCCGCGCCATCCTCAGGCGCTCCTCGTTCGCCGCGAGCTGCGCCACCGTGGCCCGCGCCTCGCGCAGTTCCATCGTCGTGCGGATCATCGCGCGGATGCCGACCATCGCGAACCCGCCCATCAGGGCCGGGATCAGCAGCCCGGCCAGGTACTCGTCGCCGCCCGGCACTGCCAAGGCCGTCAGCGCGAGCAGGGCGGTGGCGCCGGGCACCGTGAACCGGGAGATCTCCCCCGGCAGCGCGGCGCCGGAGGCGATCGCCACGTACACGAAGAGGACGAGCCATTCGCGGCCCAGGGACAGCGACAGGATGGTGGCCTGCGCGGAGAGGACCGCCACCGAGAGCAGTACGCGCCGCACCTCGGTCTGCCGGGCGGTGCGGAAGACCAGGACCAGGTACCAGGCGACGAAGGCCACGAGGCCCAGGCCGCCGAGCAGCCGGGCCCCGAGGCTGTGTCCGCCGCTGACCAGGTCGGTGACGGGGGCGCTGAGGTAGAACAGCCAGATGCTGATCCACAGCGACTTCACGATCCTCTGCCGGCGGTTCTCGGGGCGCGCCCCGATCCGGGGTCCGCCCTTCGTTCCCAGCAGACCGGTCTCGGTCATCGGCTCCGCCGATCCGGTCCCACCGGTCGTCCCCGTCGCACCCATCACGCTCGTCACACCCGTCATGCCTTCAGCGAGTCCTTGCGGTACAGCCATGCGGCGGCACCGGTGAACAGTACGAAGTACACGGCCAGGATCGCCACGTCCTTGAGGTGGGGCGCGCCCCCGAGCTCGATGGCCTGGCCGAGGCCCGCGTACGCCCGGGTCGGCAGCCATTCGCAGATGTTCTGCAGCCACTGGGGGAAATTCGCGGTCGGCATCCACAGGCCGCCGAGGATCGACAGGCCGAAGTAGAACAGCATCGTGATCGGGCGGACGGTGTCCCCGTTCGCCAGGTAGCCGATCGCCACGCCGAGCGCGGCGAAGACCAGGCTGCCGGCCCAGATGGAACCGGTCAGGGCGAGCCACTGCCAGGCGTCGAACCGTACGCCCTTGACGAGCGCGGCGACCGCGAACACGACCAGGATGGCGGGCAGCGAGAGCACGCCCGCGCTGGCGGTCTTGCCCAGGACGTAGCCGCGGCCGGGCAGGGCGGTCAGCCGCAGCTGGCGGACCCAGCCCTTCTCGCGCTCCTTGGCGATGCGCTCGCTGTTGCCCATCAGGACGGCGGTCAGGGCGCCGAAGGAGGCCATGGCGACCATGTAGAAGGCGGGCATGGTCAGTTCGGTGCCCATGACCTTCGTGGTGCCGCTCAGGGTGCCGCCGAGCATCAGGAACAGCGCGGCCGGGTAGAGGACGGTGAAGAACAGGTACTTCTTGTTGCGCAGGGCGCGGCTGATCTCCAGCTTGATGAGCTGGAGCGTTCCGGTGGTCGGCATTACTTGGCCTCCTCGGCCTCGGTGAGGGCGATGAAGGCCTGCTCCAGGCCCAGCCCGGCGACTTCCAGGTTCCGGGGGTAGAGCCCCAGCGCGTACACGGCGTGGACGGTGGCGTCGGCGTCGCGCGACTGCAGCCTGACCGTGTCGCCGTGGCGCTCGTAGGCCGTCAGGTGCGGGAGGGCGCGCAGCGCCGTCTCGTCGACGGGGGCGTCCGCGGCCAGGTCGAAGGCGATCCGGCGGGCGCCGGCCTTGGCCTTGATCTCGGCGGCGGTGCCGTCGGCGAGCAGCCGGCCCTTGTTGAGGACCAGGACGCGGTCGGCGATCGCGTCGGCCTCTTCCAGGTAGTGGGTGGCGAACAGGACCGTGCGGCCCTGGGCGGCCTGATCGCGCATCGTGGCCCAGAAGGCCTGGCGGGAGGTGACGTCCATGCCGGTGGTCGGCTCGTCGAGGACGATCAGGTCGTTGTGTCCGGCGGTGGCGAGGGCGAAGCGCACGCGCTGCTCCTGGCCGCCGGAGAGCTTGTTGACCATGCGGTCGGCGATCTCGGTGATCCCGGCGCGGCCGAGCACCTCGTCGACCGGGTGGGGCCGGGGGTGCAGGGCGCAGCCGAGGGCGACGACCTCCCGTACGGTCACGTCCTCCATGAGGCCGCCGCTCTGGAGCATCGCGCCGACCCGGCCGGCCGCGATGGCCTCGCGGGGCGCGGTGCCGAAGAGCTGGACGGTGCCGGAGTCGGCGGGGCGCAGGCCCAGCAGCAGGTCGAGGGTGGAGGACTTGCCGGCGCCGTTGGGGCCGAGCAGTGCGACGGTCTCGCCGGGGTGGAGTTCCAGCGAGAGGCCGTCGACCGCGCGGACCGCGCCGTAGCTCTTGGTCACGTTCCGGAAGGCCACCACGGGACCGGCGCCGGAGCCGGTGTCCTTCGCGGCGGTGGTGTGCGCCGAGGTCGTCGTCGTCATGACCGAAGATTCCCTCGTACGGGGGTGCGCGCGGCAGTGTCTGCGGTCGTGACTGGTGGATGACAGATGTCATGCGGTGGGCATGACAGCCCCTGCGAGCGGCCCGGCCGGGGCCGGCCGGCGCGCTGCGGGGCCGGCGGGGCAGACCGGCCGGCGGCGGGCATGGCGCAGCCCCCGCCCGAGGGGTCGGACGGGGGCTGCGGCGGGCCGGTCGGGCCGCTAGCTGCCGTTGGTGTTGATCGCGACCGTCCGCTCGGCCGCCGTCTTGCCGCGCAGCGCCTGGCGCAGGGCGCCGACGACGTCCTGCGGGGTGACCGCGGTCTTCTCGCCCGTGCCGCGCGTGATCAGGACGCCGTCAAAGGCGTTCCCGTACGTCGCCTTGAGCGCTTCCAGGTCGTACTTCTCGGTCAGGTGCCCGTCCACGACCTGCATGCTGAGGATCTTGGGCAGGGACTTGGCGCCGAAGGGGAGAGACTTGCCGCCCGCCTTGACGGTGGCCACGCCGGACATCGCGGGCTCGGCGAACTCCTTCATGGCCCGGTCCAGTTCGGCCTGGTCGACGACCGGGTTCTTGGCGGTGACCGGGAGTTCGACCGGGGCCGCCTTGCCGGTGGCGACCAGATCGCGGAAGGCCTTCTTGACCCGCTCGGCGGAGGCGCCCGCGTCCAGGGTGGTGCCGGGCTTGCCGGGGACGGCGACGGCCTTGCCGGTGTCGAAGGTGATGGTGCCCTCGGTGGCGGTGCCGGCGGTGCCGGCCAGCTCCTGGAGCGCGACCTGGAGCTTCTCCTCGTCGACCGGCAACTCCGCTTCCGCGATGCGCTCCTTGCCGAGGAGCGAGCCGATGACCGTGACGGGGTTGTAGTCGCTGCCCGCCGCGTTGCGGACCGTGGTCTGGGCGTCCAGGCTCAGGCCGGCCTTCTCGGGCTTGAGCTCGACCTGCTTGCCGCCGACGGTGAGCGGGAGCGGGGTGGCGGCGCGGTTGCCGAAGGCCGTCATGAGCTTGCCGACGGCCTCGTCGCGGCTGCCGCTGATGTCGACGCCCATGACGGTGGTGCCCTTGGGGACGTCGGAGTGGTTGAGGAGCAGCCCGGCGCCGTAGGCCACGCCGAGCAGGGCGATGACGCCGCTGCCGAGGAGGACCAGCTTGGAGCGGCCCTTCTTGATCTTGGTCGGCGTCATGGAGGCCGGCTTCGGGCGCGCCGGGGCGGCCGCCCCCGGGGCGGGGACCGGCTTCGGGACGGGGGTCGGGACCGGGCCCGGACCGCCCGGACCGCCCGGACCGGGGATCGGCGGGAGCGGATCGTCCAGCTCGGGTCCGGGCCAGCGGGGAGCCCCTTCGCCGCGGGGGGCGCCGACGGGGACGGAGCCGAGCGCGGGGCCGCCGGTGGGGCCCGCGGGGGCGCCGGTGCCGACCGGACCGCCGTACGCGGGGAAGGCCTCGGTGGCGGGGCCGCCGTCGGGGTCGGCGTAGCCGGGGTGGCCCAGGGGCGTGCCGACGCCGGGGCCGCCGGGCATCCGGGGGGCGAGCGGCGCCTCGGGGCCGGGGCCGTAGCCGGGGCCGGCCGGAGCGGGCGCCGGGGCGTTGCCCTGGCCGTAGCCGGGGCCCGCCGGGGTGCCCGTACGGGGACCCGGGCCGGCCGGGCGGCCCGGTGCGAAACCGGCTCCCGGGCCGGGCGGCGGCACCGGTCCGGGACCGGCCGGCGTCCGGGTGGGCAGCACGGGCGCGGGGCCCGCGGCAGCCGGGGTACGGGTCGGCAGCACCGGGGCCGGAGCCGCGGCGGGCGCGGGCGCCGGGGCGGCCGACTTGCGGGGGGCGAACCAGTTGCTGGCCGGCTCCTCGGGCTCGGCGGCGGGCGCGCTCGCGGCGGGCTCGGCCGCGGCCTGCGCGGCGACGGCGGCGGCCTCTGCCGCGGCCTCCGGCTCCGGCTCGGCGGCGGCCGCCACCGGCTTGCGTACGACCACCGGCGGGATCGGCCGCGAACCCGGGATGTTGATCCGGATCCGGGTCGTCAGGGTGGTCTCGGTCTTCGGCCCGTCGGTGTCGGGCGTGGACGGGTTCGAGGTCACAGGGTTCTCCTCCGAGGCAGTCGCCGCGCCAGGCCCAGGCGGCACAGGCAAGGACGGGTTCCGGCCGGTTCCGTACGGCGGTGTACCCGAGGGGTAGGCGGCTCCACCGCGCCCCTGGGGCCCGGAGGACGAACTGTCGGTTTCACGACTCAAGGCATGTTCTCCCGGTTGGCTCCGCCGCCCGCGTGCCGTGCGCGGGCAGCTCGGCGGCCCGACCACCATACTGGCCGCCGCCCTCGCGCAACTGTCCTAGGGGAATCAGGGGTTCCCCTTCAACCCCCTCGCACCCGCTCCGAGCGGCCTACGGGCCCCCGTCCAACCCCCGTGAACGCACACCCCGACCGAGTTCAACGGCACGTCACTTGCCGGTCCGCGCGGCCGAAACCGGCCCCTCGAACGGGCCGCGCAGCGTGGCACACATCACAGCCAGCACCGTCCCGCCCAAAAGGTAGACGTACATACCGATTCCGGGCGAACCGAGCAGGAAGTCCCCCTCGGGGCGCGGCATGCCGAGCACCACGTACGCGAGGAACCAGCCGAGCGCTCCGGCGCCCACGCCCAGCCCGGTCCCGACGGCGATCCGGCCGCCGAGGAACAGCCCGAAGAGCGCCAGCAGGCCCAGCAGCAGCCCGGCGGGGAACCACAGGTCCACGACGAGCCAGCCGGCCGCGCCGGTCAGCAGGCCGGCGGCCAACAGGCCGAGCAGGGTGGCGATCCGCCCGGGGGTCAGGGTGCCGGTCACGCGTCCACCCCCGCGAACAGGTCGTGCTCGCGCGTCCCCGCCGGAGCGCCCGGCCGGCCCGCGACCAGTTCGTAGTACTCGCGGGCGAACAGCGGCTGCGCGAGGTCGTTGGAGAGCGCGAAGAACGGACCCTCCACGGCGATCTGGGTGGCGTGGGCGCGCATCGCGGCCGCCTTGGCCGCCACGAACGCCTCGTCGGCCCCGATCTCGGCGGTGATCCGGTCGTCGGCGATGACCCCGGGCACGTCCTGCGGCGAAGCCAGCCCCGGGAAGGGCGCCTTGGACTCCCCCCCGGCCGCCGCCCGGGGCTGCTCCCAGGCCGCCTTCAGCCGGGCGAAGCCCTCCTCGACCACCGAGCGCGGCACCCGGTTCCAGTAGATCTTGTCGATGCGCCACGGGTCGCCGAGGTCCCGGCGGTACGTGGCCTCCGCGGCCAGCTCCGCGCCGCGCATGGCGACCCGGTGGGCCTGGATGTGGTCGGGGTGTCCGTAGCCGCCGTCGGGGTCGTACGTGACGAGCACCTGCGGACGGACCTCGCGGATGACCTCGACGAGGTGTGCGGCGGCCTCGTCCACACCGGTGGACCAGAAGGACCCGGGCCGGCGGTTCTGCTCGGCGCCCATCATCCCGGAGTCCCGGAAGCGGCCGGGGCCGCCGAGGAACCGGTGGTCGGTGACGCCGAGTTCCGCCATGGCGGCGGCGAGCTCGCCGATGCGGTGGGGGCCCAGGGCGTCGTCGCGGTCGGGCGCCAGGTGCGCGAGACCGGGCGGGATGACCTCGCCCTCCTCACCGAGGGTGCAGGTCACGAGCGTGACGTGGGCACCCTCGGCCGCGTACTTGGCCATGGTGACGCCGTTGTTGATCGACTCGTCGTCCGGGTGCGCGTGCACCAGGAGCAGCCGACGGGCGGGAAGACCGTTCATGGGGCCAAGCCTACGATCAAGCGGCGGGCGTCCTACAGCTTGAGGCCGCTGATCATGCTGGCCACGTTGGTGGTCAGCTGGCTGAGGGTCGGCGCGATGGTCGAACTCGCCAAGTAGAACCCGAGGAGCACACAGACAGCGGCGTGTCCCGCCTTCAGGCCCGACCGGCGGACCAGCAGGAAGACGACGATCGCCAGCAGCACCACGGCCGAGATCGAGAGTGCCACGGCGTTTCACCTCCACGTCGAGCGGACATCGGTACGCGTACTCGTACTCAGTGCTCGGCGGAGTACATACCCACCGTGCGCTACGGATCATAACTATCCGTACCAGCGCATCGATCGAATTCCGGCAGCACGAGGGGCGCACGCCGCGCATGCGCAGGGTCACGGGGGAGGCCGGCCGGGGAGTCTGTACGCCTCCCCGGCCGGCTGTCGGCACCCGCACGGCCGCACGGGACCCAGGCTGCACGCCCCAGATCTCGGGACAGAAACGGTCAAGTTGCCTGCATGTAAACCGGGTTGGCGGGAAGGTGACCCTAACGGAGCGAATCCGCGCGGGGTGGCCGGATTTCGCCTGCGAAGTGACAGGCCGAAGGGTGGGCCCCCGGACCCGACGGGAAGGCCTCCGGAACGGCCAGCAGCGGGACCTCGTCCGTGCAGCGCTGCTGCGCCTTCCAGCAGCGGGTGCGGAAGGGGCAGCCGGACGGCGGATTGGCCGGTGAGGGCACGTCGCCGGTCAGGATGATCCGCTCGCGGTGGGCGCGGGCCTGCGGGTCCGGGACGGGCACGGCCGACAGCAGGGCCTGGGTGTACGGGTGGGTGGGGTGGTCGTAGATCTGCGTGTCGGTGCCGATCTCCACGACCCGGCCCAGGTACATCACGCCGACCCGGTCGGAGATGTGCCGCACGATCGAGAGGTCGTGCGCGATGAACACGTACGAGAGGTCGAACTCGTTCTGGAGGCGCTCCAGGAGGTTGATCACCTGGGCCTGGACGGAGACGTCGAGCGCGGAGACCGGTTCGTCCGCCACGATGACCTCCGGCCGCAGGGCGAGGCCGCGGGCGATGCCGATGCGCTGGCGCTGGCCGCCGGAGAACTGGTGCGGGTACCGGTTGATGTACTCGGGGTTGAGCCCGACCACGTCGAGGAGTTCCTGGACCCTGCGGCGCCGGTCGCCCTTCGGGGCCACCTCGGGGTGGATGTCGTACGGCTCCCCGATGATGTCGCCGACCGTCATGCGCGGGTTGAGCGAGGTGTACGGGTCCTGGAACACCATCTGGATGTTGCGGCGGACGGCCTTCAGGGCCTTGCCGGACAGCTTGGTGATGTCCTCGCCCTTGTAGGAGATCGCCCCGGCCGTCGGGCGTTCCAGGTTGACCAGCATCCTGGCGACGGTGGACTTGCCGCAGCCGGACTCGCCGACGATGCCGAGCGTTTCGCCGCGCGCGAGGCGGAAGGAGACCCCGTCGACCGCCTTGACCGCGCCGACCTGCTTCTTGAACAGGACGCCCCGGGTCAGCGGGTAGTGCTTGACGAGGTCCTTGACCTCCAGGATGGTCTCAGCCACCGAGGCACTCCTTCCAGAAGAAGCACGCGCTCGTGCGGCCTTCGCCCACCTGCGCGAGCGGCGGGACGTCGGTGCGGCAGACCGCCTGGGCCATCGGGCAGCGCGGGTTGAAGGCGCAGCCGGGTGGGATGGCCAGCAGGTTCGGCGGCAGGCCCTTGATCGCGTACAGCTCCTGGCCCTTCTGGTCGAGGCGCGGGATGGAGTCGAGCAGGCCGCGGGTGTACGGGTGCGCGGGCGCGGCGTAGATCTCGTGGACGGGGGCCGCCTCGACGATCCGGCCCGCGTACATGACGGCGATCTTGTCGGCGACGTCGGCGACCACACCGAGGTCGTGGGTGATGAGGATGAGCCCCATGTTGAGTTCGCGCTGGAGCTCGGCGAGCAGGTCCATCACCTGGGCCTGGACGGTCACGTCCAGGGCCGTCGTCGGCTCGTCCGCGATGATCAGGGAGGGCTCCAGGGCCAGCGCCATCGCGATCATGATGCGCTGGCGCATGCCGCCCGAGAACTGGTGCGGGTAGTCCCCCACCCGCTGCCGCGCCGCCGGGATCTTCACCCGGTCCATCAGCTCGACGGCCTTGGCCTTGGCGTCCTTGCGGGACATCCCGCGGTGGACCTCGTACATCTCGCCGAGCTGGGCGCCCACGCTGAGGACCGGGTTCAGGGAGGACAGGGCGTCCTGGAAGATCATCGCCATCTCGGCGCCGCGGATCTTCCGCCGCTCCTCCTCCTTCATCTTCAGGAGGTCCTTGCCCTTGAAGAGGATCTCGCCGCCCGCGATCCGGCCCGGCGGCATGTCGAGGATGCCCATCACGGCCTGGGCGGTCACCGACTTGCCCGAGCCGGACTCGCCGAGCACGGCGAGCGTCTCGCCCTCTTCCACCGAGTAGTTGACGCCGTTGACGGCCTTGGCGACTCCGTCCCGCGTACGGAACTCCACATGGAGGTCGCGGACTTCGAGCAGCATGGTGCCCACTCCTCAGCGCAGCTTGGGGTCGAGGGCGTCGCGGACCGCGTCGCCGAGCATGATGAACGCGAGCACGGTCAGGCTCAGCGCGCCCGCCGGCCAGAGCAGCATGTGCGGGGCGTTGCGGATCTGCGGGGCCGCGTTGGAGATGTCGATGCCCCAGGAGACGGTGGGCGGGCGCAGACCGACGCCGAGGAAGGACAGGGTGGCCTCCAGGGCGATGTACGTGCCGAGCGCGATGGTGGCGACGACGATGACGGGCGCGACGGCGTTGGGCGCCACGTGCCGCAGCAGCATCCGGCCGTTGCCGGCGCCGAGGGCCCGGGCGGCCTGGACGTAGTCGTTCTGTTTGGCGGTGATGACGGAGCCGCGGCCGATGCGGGCGATCTGCGGCCAGCCGAGGAGCACGATGAAGCCGACGACCGGCCAGACGGTGGTGCTGGTGACCACGGACAGGAAGACCAGGCCGCCGAGGACGACGGGGATGCCGAAGAAGATGTCCGCGACCCGGGAGAGCAGCGAGTCGCCCCAGCCGCCGAAGAACCCGGCGAGTCCGCCGAGCACCGAGCCGAGCAGGGCGGCGCCGAGGGTGGCGCAGACGCCGACGGTGATGGAGGCGCGGGCCCCGTAGACGGTACGGGTGTAGACGTCGCAGCCCTGGGTGTCGTAGCCGAAGGGGTGGCCGGGCGAGGAGCCCTGCTGGGACTTGGACAGGTCGCACTGGAGCGGGTCGCCGCTCGCGATGAGCTGCGGCCAGATCGCGATGATCACGAGGAAGAGGATCAACAGCGAGGAGATGATGAAGACGGGGTTGCGGCGCAGCTGGTGCCAGGCGTCGGACCACAGGGAGCGGGCCTTCTCGCCCGGGCCGGTGGACGAGTCGCCGAGCGTCTTCTCCAGGCTCTCGGCCTCGTCGAGCGCGAGATCCATGGGGCCGCCCTGGCCGGTGGGGGCGATGGCCTCCCCCTTTGCGGGTTCCAGCGGGTCGTAGGCGGGCTCGCTCGGCTCAGGCATAACGGATCCTCGGGTCCAGGACCGCGTAGAGCAGGTCGACGAGCAGGTTCGCCAGCAGGAAGACGATGACGAGGATGGTCACGAAGCCGACCACCGTCGGGGAGTTGTTGCGCAGGATGCCCTGGTACAGCTGGTATCCGACGCCGTGGATGTTGAAGATCCGCTCGGTGACGATGGCGCCGCCCATCAGGGCGCCGATGTCGGTGCCGATGAAGGTGACGACGGGGATGAGCGAGTTGCGCAGCAGGTGGCGGGTGACGACCCGGCGGCGCGGCAGGCCCTTGGCGACGGCCGTGCGCACGTAGTCGGCCTTGACGTTCTCGGCGATGGAGGTGCGCGAGAGCCGGGTGACGTAGGCGAGGGAGACCAGCGCGAGCACGATGCCGGGCAGGATCAGCTCGTTGAAGGGGGCGTCCGGGGAGACGGTGGGCCGGACCCAGCCCCATTTGACGCCGAAGAGGTACTGGAGCAGGTAGCCCGTCACGAACGTCGGCACGGAGATGACGACGAGGGTGAGCACCAGTACGGAGGTGTCGACGGACTTGCCGCGGCGCAGCCCGCTGACCACGCCGAGGGTGATGCCGATGACGATCTCGAAGAAGATCGCGACGATGGTCAGGCGCAGGGTGACGGGGAAGGCCGAGGCCATCAGCTCGGTGACCGGCTGGCCGTTGAAGGCCGTGCCGAAGTCGCCCTGGAAGATCTGGCCCATGTAGTGGAGGTACTGCTCCCACAGGGGCCGGTCGAGGTAGAGGTCCTTGCGGATGCGCGCGGCGGTGGCGGGGTCGGGCGCCTTGTCGCCGAAGAGGGCGGCGACGGGGTCGCCGAGCGCGTACACCATGAAGAAGATCAGGAACGTGCTGCCGATGAACACCGGGATCATCTGGAGCAGCCGCCGGATCACATAACGTCCCATGGACTGCTCCAGGATCGATCCGACAGGGGGTCAGCTGACCTTGATCTCGTTGTAGACGGGGACGCTGAACTGGTTGAGCGCCACGTCCGAGAGCCGCTCGGCGTAGCCCGCGCTGCCGTTCTGGTACCAGAGCGGGATGGAGGGCATCTGCGCGGCGAGGATCTTCTCGGAGTCCTGGAACTTCCCGATGGCCTTGGCCGCGTCGCTCTCCTGGTTCGCCTCGTCGACGAGCTTGTCGAACTCCGGGTTGCTGAACTTCCCGTAGTTGGAGGAGGCGCCGGTGTAGTAGAGCGGCTGGAGGAAGTTCTGGATCAGCGGGTAGTCGGCCTGCCAGCCGGACCGGAAGGGGCCGGTCAGCTTGAAGGAGCTCTGCTGGTTGCGGAAGTCGGCGAAGGTGCCGATCGGGTTGACCGTGCAGACCGGGCCCTCGCCGATCGCGTTGTTGATGCTGTTGCAGACGGCGTCCATCCACTCGCGGTGGGAGCCGGTGTCCACGTTGGACGTCAGCGTGACCTTGCCGCCGGGGAGCCCGCCGGCGTCCTGGATGAGCTTCTTGGCCGCGGCCGGGTCGTACTTGCAGGCGTCGCCGCAGATCGTGGCGTTGAACCCGCCCTTCTCGCCGAGCGCCGGGGAGGTCCAGTCCTTGGCCGGGGTGCGGGTCTCGCGGAAGATCTGCTTGGTGATCTCGTCGCGGTTGATCGCCATCGAGATGCCGCGGCGGACGTTCTCCATGCCCTCCTTGTTCCACTGCGGGTCGTACAGGGGGAAGGTGAGGGTCTGGATGATGAGGGCCGGCTGGTTGATGTACCGGTCGCCGAGGTCGTTCTTGACGTTCTTCAGCTGCTGCGCGGGGATGTCGTCGACGAGGTCGAGGTTGCCGGAGATCAGGTCCGTGTAGGCGGTGTTGTTGTCGGTGTAGACCTTGAGGTCGACGCCGCTGTTCAGCGCCTTGTCCGTGCCCGGGTAGCCGTCCCAGGTGCGCAGCTTCATGCCGGTGCCCTTGGTGTACGAGTCCACCGTGTACGGGCCGTTGCCGATCGGCTTGTTCAGCCAGCCGGCGTGGTCGGTGAAGAAGGCCTTGGGCAGCGGGGAGAAGGCCTGGTAGCCGAGGGTCTCGGGCCAGGTGGAGAACTTGTTCTTCAGGGCGACGGTGAAGGTCTTGGAGTCCTTGACGACCAGTCCGGACATCGTCTTGGCCTTGGGCTCCCCGGAGGCGGGGTGGACGTCCGCGTAGCCGACGATGTCGGAGAAGAACGGCGCGTTGTTCTGCTTGTTGCGCACGTCCGCGCCGTAGTTCCAGGCGTCCACGAAGGACTGCGCGGTGACCGGCTCGTCGTTGCTGAACTTCCAGCCGTCCTTCAGCGTGACGGTGAAGTTCTGGCTGTCGGTCGTCTCGATCTTCTCGGCGAGCATGTTCTCGGCCGCGCCGGTCTTCGGGTCGTACCGCTTGAGGCCGCGGAAGATCATGTCGAGGACCTTGCCGCCCTGGACCTCGTTGGTGTTGGCCGGCTCCAGAGGGTTCTGCGGATCACCCCAGGAGGAGCTGACGACTCCCGCGCCACCGCCGCCTCCGCCGCTGTCGCTACCGCCGCAGGCCGTTGCCGCGAGGGCGACGGCCATCGCACATGCGGCCCACTTGGCGTGGGTGGCTCCGCGCATGGAGTGCCTCCTATGGCTCCCAAGACTCACTTAGGGCCCAATGTCACCCTATGTGGGGGCCGGAACACTCACGGTTGGACCGATTGCACCCTCGCGTCCCGCGCCTGTCACCCGCGCGAGTGCAAACTCGGCTCCCAGGCGTCCATGGCGCAGTACGGGGCCGTGCCGTGCGCCGCGCACAGCGCGAGAGCGCCGGCCGCGGTCCCGGCGTCCGCGCCGAGGCCTGCGGTGTCCCGGAACGCGGCCCCCTGGGAGACGGGCGGCAGGTCGGCGGCGGTCTCCCCCACCCCGGCGGCGAGATCGCGGGCCCGGAGCCGTTCCACACCTGGGCGCAGACGAGAGCGCCCGGGCCGGAGGAATCCGGCCCGGGCGCCCCGGGGTTGCGTACGGCGGTGCGGGATCAGACGGCCAGGACGGCCTTCTCCTCCGCGAAGTGGCACGCCGACTCGTGCGCGGCCAGCGACTTGGCGCCCTGGAAGCGCGTCGGGATCGCGAGCAGCGGCTCCTCGGTGGAGCACTTCTCCTCGGCCTTCCAGCACCGGGTGCGGAAGCGGCAGCCCGAGGGCGGGTTCGCCGGGGAGGGGACCTCGCCGGTGAGGATGATCCGCTCCCGGCCCTCGCGGGCCTCCGGGTCCGGCACCGGCACGGCGGAGAGCAGGGCCTGCGTGTACGGGTGGGTGGGGTGGTCGTAGATCTCGGAGTCGGTCCCGATCTCGGCCATCTTGCCCAGGTACATGACGCCCACGCGGTCCGAGATGTGCCGGACGATCGACAGGTCGTGCGCGATGAAGAGGTAGGAGAGGTTGAACTCCTCCTGGAGCTTCTCCATCAGGTTGATGACCTGCGCCTGCACCGACACGTCGAGCGCGGAGACCGGCTCGTCGCAGATGATGATCTCCGGGTTGAGCGCGAGGCCGCGGGCGATGCCGATGCGCTGGCGCTGACCGCCGGAGAACTGGTGCGGGTACCGGTTGATGTACTCCGGGTTGAGGCCCACGACGTCCAGGAGTTCCTGGACCTTGCGGCGCCGGTCGCCCTTGGGAGCCACCTCGGGGTGGATCTCGAAGGGCTCCCCGATGATGTCGCCGACCGTCATGCGCGGGTTCAGCGAGGTGTACGGGTCCTGGAACACCATCTGGATGTTGCGGCGGACGACCTTCAGGGCCTTGCCGGACAGCTTGGTGATGTCCTGGCCCTTGTAGAAGACCTCGCCCGAGGTGGCCGTCTCCAGCAGCATCAGCAGCTTGGCCACCGTGGACTTGCCACAGCCGGACTCGCCGACGATGCCCAGGGTCTCGCCCTGGTAGAGGTCGAAGGAGATCCCGTCGACCGCCTTGACCGCACCGACCTGGCGCTTGAGGAGCATGCCCTGGGTCAGCGGGAAGTGCTTGACCAGGTTGCGCACCTGGAGGATCGGCTCGCCCCGCTCGACCGGCGCGTCGAAGGCGGCCAGCGCCTCCTCGTCGGTGGTTGCGGCGGCGTCCACGGCCTCGTCCGTCTTGCTCAGCTCAGCCATGGATCTGCTCCTTCCAGAAGTGGCACGCGCTGCCGCGGCCGACCAGCTCGGTGCCGTCCGGCTCGGTGACGATCTGCAGCGCCGGCACGTCGGTGCGGCAGATGTCCTGCGCCTTGGGGCAGCGCGGGTTGAAGGCGCAGCCGGACGGCGCCTTCAGCAGGTTGGGCGGCAGGCCCTTGATCGCGTAGAGCTCCTGGCCCTTCTGGTCCAGGCGCGGGATCGAGTCCAGCAGACCACGGGTGTACGGGTGCGCCGGGCGCTTGTACAGCTCGTGGATCGGTGCCTGCTCGACGATGCGGCCCGCGTACATCACGGCGATCTTGTCGGCGACGTCGGCGACGACGCCGAGGTCGTGGGTGATCAGGATCAGGCCCATGGAGTACTCGCGCTGGAGGTCCGCGAGCAGGTCCATGACCTGGGCCTGGACGGTCACGTCGAGCGCCGTGGTGGGCTCGTCCGCGATGATCAGGTCCGGCTCCAGGGCGAGCGCCATGGCGATCATGATGCGCTGGCGCATACCGCCGGAGAACTGGTGCGGGTAGTCGTTGACCCGGGCCTTGGCGGCGGGGATCTTCACCCGGTCCATCAGCTCGATGGCCTTGGCCTTGGCGTCCTTCTTGGACATGCCCTGGTGGACGCGGAACATCTCGCCCAGCTGGTTGCCCACGGAGAACACCGGGTTCAGCGCGGACAGCGCGTCCTGGAAGATCATCGCCATCTTGGGGCCGCGCAGCTTGCGCCGCTCGGCCTCCGACATCTTCAGGATGTCCTGGCCCTGGAAGAGGATCTCGCCCTGGGCGATCCGCCCGGGGGGCGTGTCGAGGATGCCCATGATCGCCTGCGCGGTCACGGACTTGCCGGAGCCGGACTCGCCGAGCACGGCGAGGGTCTCGCCGGACTTGACGCTGTAGTTGACGCCGTTGACGGCCCGGACCACGCCTTCGCGGGTCGCGAACTCGACGTGCAGGTCGCGTACTTCGAGAACGGGGGTCTCGTCGTCGCCCGTGCGCTGCCGCGGCAGCTCTTCGGTGGTTTTCGAAATAGTCATGTGAGAGCCGCCCTCCTAGCGCAGCTTCGGGTCAAGGGCGTCACGCAGCCCATCGCCGACGAAAACGAAGCCCAGGACGGTCAGCACGATCGCGATGGACGGGTAGACCCACAGGAAGTCCTTGACGCCGAGGAAGTCCTTGGCGCCGGCCAGCATGTTGCCCCACTCCGGAACCTCGGGGCTGACGCCCACGCCCAGGAAGGACAGGGCCGCCTCGGCGACGATGGCGCCACCGACGCTGAAGGCGGCGTACGCCATCACCGCGGCGATGGAGTTGGGGATGATGTGGCGAATGATGATCCGCGAGGTGCTCGCGCCCAGGGCGCGCGCGGCGTGCACGTAGTCCGCCTCGCGCACCGACAGGATCGAGCTGCGCAGCAGCCGGGAGACCGTCGGCCAGGAGAAGACGGCCAGCGAGATGATCACCGGGAGTACGCCGCGGCCCATGGCGATGATGATCACGATGGCGCCGATGAGCAGCGGGAAGGCGAAGAAGACGTCGGCTATGCGCATCAGGATCGAGTCGGTGGCCTTGCCGAAGTAGCCGGCGAGGGCACCGATGACGATGCCGATGGTGCAGGCCAGGAAGATCGACGCGAGACCGACGACGACGGCGATGCGGCTGCCGTAGACGATGCGGGAGAGCTGGTCGCGGCCGAGGGCGTCGGTGCCCAGCAGGTGCGCGGAGCTCGGCTCGGCGAGGGTGTTCGTGAGGTCCTGGTGGTACGGGTCCGCCGGGGCGATCAGCGGCGCGAGGAGCGCCGTCAGGAACAGCAGGAGGACGAGGACCAGGCCGAAGACGGCCAGTTTGTTCGCGACGAAGCGGTGGCGGATCTCGCCCCACTGCGTGACACGGGCGATGGCGGGCTCCGCGTTCGCGGCGCCGGCGGCAGCGTTGGCGGCGGCCGGTTGTGCGGTCCCCGAATCCGCTGTGCTCTTGGTGAGCTCGGTCATGGGTGTGACTCCTAGGAACTGCCTTGACTCAGGCGAGACGGATGCGCGGGTCGAGGACCGCGTACAACAGGTCGACGATGAGGTTCAGCACCACGAACACGGCGACTCCGAAGGAGACGACACCGATGATGATCGGGTTGTTCTGCTGCTGGATCGCCATGACCAGGGCCAGGCCGATGCCGTCCCAGTTGAAGATGGCCTCGGTGATCAGCGCACCGCCGAGCAGGGAGCCGAACGAGATACCCAGGTAGGTGATGACCGGGATGATCGAGTTGCGCATGACGTGCTTGAACAGCACGGTCCGCCGCGGCAGACCCTTGGCCACGGCCGTCTTGACGTAGTCCGCCTTGAGCACTTCGAGCATGGTGCCGCGCATGAGCCGGGCCACCAGGGCGGCGTCCAGGATCGCGAGCGTGAAGGCCGGCAGGATCAGGGAGTTGAACGAACCGTCGGAGATCAGCGGGAACCAGCCGAGGTCCACGACGAAGGTCGAGAGCAGGACCATGCCGATGACGAACGACGGGAAACCGACGGCGAGGGTCGTGAGCAGCGTGATCAGTACGTCCCAGAAGGAGTACCTGAACAACGCGGCGATCATGCCCGCGAGGAGTCCGATGGCGATGTCGATGACGATCGCCGCGACTGCCAGTTCGGCGGTGTTGACGAGCTTCGGCGACAGGACCTCCGTCACCGGCCGGCGCTGGGTGTAGTCCTCACCCAGGTCACCCTTGGCCAGGTTCTTGACGAAGTTGCCGTACTGGACAGGGAGCGGGTCGTTGAGTCCGTAGCGCTCCCTGAGTTGCTCGACCACCGCCGGATCACGGGCCTTGTCTCCGCCGAGCGAACCCACGGGGTCGCCGGGGAGGACGAAGAGACAGGCGAAGAGCACGACCGTCGCACCGAAGAGGACGACGACCATCTGCCCGAGCCGCCTGATCACATAACTGCCCACGATGCCTCCTTCACTTACTAAGCATGGGTGTTGGCGGCGTCGTCCGATCGGGACGAGAGGCCGCGACCGGGCACCGGATCTGGGGTGTGCCCGGAGGTGGACGAAGGTCGTGGAGGCCGGAAGAAGTAGCTCCGACCTCCACGACCTTCGCTATGCCAACTGAAGAGGCATTACTTGAGCGTGATCTCCGCGAGGTTCGGGTCCTCGAAGAAGTCCATCTTGACGTTGGCGAACTTGGTGGTGTTCGCCAGACGGAACTGGGTGCGCTTCCACAGCGGGATGAGGGCCTGGTCGGTGTCGACCGCGATCTTCTCGGCCTGCTTGTAGAGGGCGGCGCGGGCGGCGGCGTCCTTCGTGGCGCGCGCCTGCTCCAGGAGCTTGTCGTACTCCGGGTTGCTGTAGCGGCCGCGGTTGTCACCCTGGGCCTTGCCGGTGGCCGGGTCCTCGTTGATGGAACCGGTGCCCAGCAGCGGGAACAGGAAGTTGTCGGCCGTCGGGTAGTCGGCACCCCAGGCGGAACGCCAGATACCGGCGGTCTTCTTGTCCTGCTGCTCGGCCAGGGCCTCCTTGAACGGCTTGCCGTTCAGCTTGACCTCGAGGCCGAGGACGTCCTTCAGCTGCTGCGCGACGGCCTGGACCCACTCCTCGTGGCCCGCGCCGGTGTTGTAACCGAAGTCGAGGACGGTGCCCGGCTTCAGACCGGACTTCTCCGCGAGCTCCTTGGCCTTGGCGGTGTCCTGCTTGGCGCAGGTGGTGCACACGCCGTCCTGGTACACGTCGGCGAACGACGGCGGCAGGATGGAGGTGGCCGGCTTCTGCATGCCCTGGAAGACACCCTTGGCGATGGCCTCGCGGTCGATCGCGTAGGAGACGGCCTTGCGGGCGTCCGGGCTGTTCATCGGCGCGTTGTTGTTGAAGGCGACCAGGTAGTTGATACCGCTGGTGTCGGCCTCGATCCACTCGCCCTTCGGGCTGTACTTCTGCTTCGCCACCGGCAGCTGCGGCGTGGGCATGCGCGCCCAGTCGAAGGTGCCCGACTGGTAGCCCTGGTACTCGAGGGTCGAGCTGTTGCTCGGGTTCAGGATCGAGATCTCGACCTTGCCGAGCTTGGCCTTCTCGAAGCCGTAGTCGTCGTTGCGGACGAGGGTGATCGACTTGTTGTGCTCCCAGCCGCCTTCCATCTTGAAGGGGCCGTTGCCGATCGGCGCGTCGTTGTACGCCTTGTTGTCGCCGGCGCCGGCGACCTTCGGGACGGGGGCGAAGACCGTGTGGACGGTCTTCTTGTCGAACTCGAAGTCAGCCTGGGCCAGGGTGACTTCGAGGGTGTTGGCGTCGACGGCCTTCAGGCCGGAGAACTTGTCGCTCTTGCCGCCGTTGAGGTCGTCGTAACCGGCGATGCCGGCCATGTGGTACGCGACGTCCGAGGCCGACTTCTTGTCGGCGACACGGGTCCAGCCGCGGATGAAGGCCTCGGCGTCCACCGTCTCACCGTTGGTGAACTTGGTGCCGGCCTTGAGCTTGAACGTCCAGACCTTGCCGTCGTCGCTGGTGGTCACGGACTCCGCGAGCGCCGGCGTCAGCTTGCCGTTGGGCTCGACGTTGTACAGGCCGGTGAAGAGGTTGTGCGCGATCAGCGAGCCCTCGGACTCCTGCGCGTTGTACGGGTCGATGGCGGTCGGCTCGGTCAGGCCGAGGCGGAACACACCGCCGCCCTTGGCGTCGGTCGAGCCCTTGTCATTGCCACCGCAGGCGGTCGCGGCCAGGGCGACGACAATCGCGCCCACTACCCACTTGGCGCTCTTGGCACCGCGCATGGGTTTCCTCCTCATGAGTCCACTGTTTGATGTGCGGGACACATGAACGTTTCGCCGACACCCCTGACGGCGAGTTGAACAGTGCCCCGAGTGTGCTCGTGAGTCGCCGCTCCCCACAGCGTGTGACCCATTGACCCGAGCTCAATGGAGCCATCCTCGGGGACGGCCTGACCGTAAACCACACTTAACTGGTCTCGTTTTCACAACATCACCGCATGGCGAAAACCCGAAATCCGGACAAACGGATAGGAGACAGACACGTGCGAAACGGACTGTTAGTTCATCTTCCGGATTGTCACGGTCGGTATACGGACACCGTGGACACTGGAACGCAACAATCCGGTTGACAAACGCCGACAACCCCTCCCCCACGAAACCGTGGTGGAGGGGTTGTCGGTGGAACGGCGGCCCGGCCGGGCCGGCTTACGTCACTTCCCGGACTTGGCGCGCGACGCGGTGCGCGAGCGCTCCTTCTGGTCCAGGACGACCTTGCGGATGCGGACGGCCTCCGGGGTCACCTCGACGCACTCGTCGTCGCGGCAGAACTCCAGGGACTGCTCCAGGGAGAGCTTGCGCGGCGGAACCACGTTCTCCGTGTTGTCCGCGGAAGCCGCACGCATGTTCGTGAGCTTCTTCTCCTTGGTGATGTTCACGTCCATGTCGTCGGCGCGCGAGTTCTCGCCGACGATCATGCCCTCGTACACCTCGGTGCCGGGGTCGGTGAACAGGACGCCGCGCTCTTGCAGGTTGATCATCGCGAACGGCGTGACCGAACCGGCGCGGTCGGCGACCAGCGAACCGTTGTTGCGGGTGACCAGCTGACCGAACCACGGCTCGTGGCCCTCGTGGATCGAGTGGGCGATACCCGTACCGCGGGTGTTCGTCAGGAACTCCGTACGGAAGCCGATGAGGCCGCGCGACGGGACGACGAACTCCATGCGGACCCAGCCGGAGCCGTGGTTCGACATGTTGTCCATGCGGCCCTTGCGGATGCCCATGAGCTGCGTGACCGCGCCCATGTGCTCCTCGGGGACGTCGACCGTCATGCGCTCGACCGGCTCGTGCACCTTGCCGTCGATCTCCTGCGTGACGACCTGCGGCTTGCCGATGGTCAGCTCGAAGCCCTCGCGGCGCATCTGCTCGACCAGGATGGCGAGCGCGAGCTCACCACGGCCCTGGACCTCCCAGGCGTCCGGGCGCTCGGTGTCGAGCACGCGGAGGGAGACGTTGCCGACGAGCTCGCGGTCCAGACGGTCCTTGACCTGGCGGGCGGTGACCTTGCGGTCCTTGACCGCGGACTTGGCGTCCGCGCCCTTGCCGCTGCCGCCGCGGCCGACCATCGGGGAGGTGTTCGTACCGATGGTCATGGAGATCGCCGGCTCGTCGACCGAGATCAGCGGAAGCGCGATCGGGTTCTCCGGGTCGGCCAGGGTCTCGCCGATCATGATGTCGGGGATGCCGGCGACCGCGCAGATGTCACCCGGGCCCGCCACCTCGGCCGGCTTGCGGGTGAGCGCCTCGGTCATCATCAGCTCGGTGATGCGGACGTTGGACATGCTGCCGTCACGCTTGATCCACGCGACGGTCTGGCCCTTGCGCAGCTCGCCCTGCTCGACGCGGAGCAGCGCGATGCGGCCGAGGAAGTTGTCGGCGTCCAGGTTGGTGACGTGCGCCTGGAGGGGGGCCTCCTCGTCGTACACCGGGGCGGGGACGTGCTCCAGGATGGTGGAGAAGAACGGCTCCAGGCTGTCGCTGTCCGCGGGGACGGTGCCGTCCTCCGGCTTGGTCAGCGAGGCGACGCCGTCACGGCCGCAGGCGTAGACGATCGGGAACTCGATCTGGTCCTCGGTGGCGTCCAGGTCCAGGAAGAGGTCGTACGTGTCGTTGACGACCTCGTCGATCCGGGAGTCCGGGCGGTCCGTCTTGTTGATGCAGAGGATGACCGGCATGTTCGCCTGCAGGGCCTTGCGCAGGACGAAGCGGGTCTGGGGCAGCGGACCCTCGGAGGCGTCCACCAGCAGGACGACGGCGTCGACCATCGACAGACCGCGCTCGACCTCGCCACCGAAGTCGGCGTGGCCGGGGGTGTCGATGATGTTGATCGTGATCGGGGCCCCGCCGTCCTTGGGGTGATACTTCACCGCCGTGTTCTTGGCGAGGATCGTGATGCCCTTCTCACGCTCCAGGTCGTTCGAGTCCATCATGCGGTCGTCGAGGTGCTGGTGGGCGGCGAAGGCACCGGCCTGCTTGAGCATGGCATCGACGATGGTCGTCTTGCCATGGTCGACGTGGGCGACGATGGCGACGTTACGGATGTCGTGGCGCGTGGGCACTTCGGCGCTTCTCCCGGGATCGTGGATGGCGGCGCGTACGGTCCGGCACGCGCGCCTCGACCGGGCGGAAAACCTGCCACGGCCTTACCCCATCGTACGTCGCGTGGCGGGAACCGCCTGCCGGGGGGTCTGTCAAGAGGCCGGAAGGCTGAGGAGGGCCGGGTACGGGGTGGGGGGTTCCCGGCCGTGGGTGGTGCGGGTAATGCCGCGGGTCAACGGGTATGGAACGACCTTGCCCGCCGGAGATCCGGCGGGCAAGCGACTTGAGTCACATCTGAGCTTGTGAACCGAAGCTCAACCTGTCCGGCCCCGTTTTGTCACTTCTTCTTCTTCACGTCTTCCTTGGCGGCCGGCGGCTTCTTCCAGCCGATGTCCTGGAAGCGGGGGGTGCCGAGACCGAAGGCGCCTGCGTTGGCCAGGTTGGTCTTGGCGGCCACCAGCTCGGGCCGCTGGTAGAGCGGGATGGACCCGGCGGCGGCCCAGATCCGGGCGTCCGCCTTGCGCATCAGCTCGCGCGAGGCCTCCTCGTCCAGCTCGCCGAGCGCCTGGTCGAAGAGCTGGTCGATGTGGTCGGTGCCGACGCGGGTGTAGTTCTGTTCGACGAGGAGCGAGCCGTCGGCGGCCGGCTCCGGCTTGGCGAAGATCGGGCGGGCATCGGTGGCCGGGTAGGCCGTCGCCGGCCAGGAGTACAGCGCCAGGTCGTACTGGCCCGAGGCGATGTGGTCCTTGAAGAAGCTCTCGTCGGCGACCTTGGTCACCTCGGTGTTCACGCCGACCTTCTTGAGCATCTGGGCGATCCGCTCGCCGACCGTGCGCAGGGCCTCGGAGCCGGGGCCGGCCGGGAGGACGAAGCGCAGGTTCAGGGCCTTGCCGTCCTTGGCGAGCATGTTCCCGGAGGTACGGACCTGCTTGGCCGGGGCCGGCGCCGGGGAGGCGCTGGCGGCCTTGCCCGGGTCGGGCGCCTGGCCGTCACGGGCCGGGCTCCGCTTGTCGTCGTCCACGGCGCCCGGGTCGGCGGCCTCGCCCTCCTGGCCCGACGGGTCGATCCGCTCGCCCCGCCGGCCCTGGGGAGACGTTTCCGCGCCCGTCTTGATCGCGGACTCCACCACCGGGATCCCCCGGTCCAGGCTGTCCCCGTTGCGTCCGTCGGTCTCGCCCACGATGTACAGGCCGTCGTTGCCGGTGCCCGGACCCGAGGGGGTCTTCGAGTCGTCCTGGCCCTCCTCCCCCTCCGGGCCCGCCTTCGCGCCCGGAGGCTCGGTGATCTTGCCGCCCCGGCGCCAGCCCGCGTCCGCGAGCAGGGCCTCGGCCGCGTGGAGGTCCTTGCCGCCGAGCGCGTCGCTGTTGTCGGCGTACGCCCGCTGCCCGGCCAGTGCCACGTGGCTGCCGACCGGCTTCGCGGGGAGGCCCAGGGGCTTCAGTACGATCTCGGCCAATTCCTTGCGGTCCAGGGCCCGGGCCACCGCCCGCCGGACCCGCTCGTCGGCCAGCGGGCCGGCGGCCCCGTTCATGGCGAGCTGCGTGTAGGCCGGCTCCAGGGACTTGCGGACCGTGAAGGAGCGCAGGGCCGACTGCTCGTCCGCGTAGTTCTTGGCCGCCTCGGCGTTCTGTGCCCGGGCCTCGCGCTCCGTCGCCGCCTTGCCCTCGTCGGAGCCGTACGCGAGGGCCCAGGACAGCGTGGCCTGCGCCGGGGTCATCGCCGCGCCCGGCCCGTGCGCAGCGGTCCCGCCCGGGCCCGGGCTCTTCGCCGCGTCCCGGTGGGCCAGCGCGATCCGGTCGGCGCCCGCGCGGTCGACCTCCGCCAGGTCCACCTTGCCGGCGGCCAGCGCCGCCGGGCGCTGGCCGCGCGGCACCGCGGTCAGGACCAGCGAGTCCAGCTTGGCCGGCCGGCCCCACCAGCGGGCGTTGCGGGTCAGCGCGGCGGTGCCGGTCTTCTTGTCGATGGCCCCGAGGTTGAACGGCCCGGCGGTGACCTTGATGGTGCCGCGGGCGCCCTCGTTGAAGGCGTCCGGGGTGCCGGTGACCTGCTTGGGGTAGAGCGGGGAGAACAGGGAGCGCCAGTCGGTGTACGGCTTGTTGAAGGTGACCTTGACCTCCAGGTCGGTCTTGCCGCGCTCGATCTTCTCGATCCGGTCGTACCCGGCGTTGCGGGCCGTCCAGTACGCCGAGTCCTTGCCGTTCAGGGCCCGCCACTGCGCCACGAAGTCGGCGGCGCCGATCTCGCGGCCGTCGCTCCACACCGCCTGCTGGTTCAGCTTGTACAGGACGACCTGCTTGGGCTCGCGCTCGACGACCTCGGCCTTCTCCAGGTAGTCCGGGTTGGCCACCGGCCGGCCCTTGTCGTCGAGGACGAACAGCTGCGGCAGCACCGCCCCGGCGATCCGGGTGGTGGTGGCGTCCGCGTCGGCCTGGAAGGCGTTCAGGGTGTCGGGGAGGGAGTCCACGGCCCAGCGCAGCACGCCGCCGTCGGCGACCTTGTCCCGGGCCGTCGACGCGATGTCCTGTCCGGCGGCCACCGGGCCGCCCTCGTCGTCACCAGAGCCGCAGCCCGCGAGCAGCGGCAGTGCAAGGACTCCCGAGGTCAGGAGCGCCAAGGACCTGCGCCTTCTCTGGGACATGGGTGGTACCTCCGGGGCGGGGCGCGAAAGGGGCAGCTTGATCACGTTTGGCGGTATATGGAGCTGATCACACTGGGTGCCGCAACACACTGAAATCCACAGCCCGCCGCAGCTCTCGCAGCCGGCCCTCGCCACGCCGCGAACCCCACCCGTGCGGACCAATCCGGCTTGCGCCGCGGACGGGCGTTCGCTCGTAAGAGGGATCAAACTGGGAGCAGGGAGGGCGCACAGATTGCGCCTGCGCGCCCGCAATCGCTGCACGTCCCTTCACAACCGGGGACGGGAGGCGCGACACTCGCAGGCGCACATGAGCGTTGCCACCGCAACCAGCGGAAGTGAGGGCAAGTCATGTCCCTGCAAGACGATTTGACCGCCGTACGACGCAACCTGAACGAGCTGGTCCGCTCGGTGGAACGGCTGGAGCAGGACATCGCCCGGCAGTCTCCGGCCACCTCGCGGGCCCCACGGCAGGAGGGGATGGTCCAGGTCCCGGACGCCCCGTACGACAGCTCGCTGTGGAAGGACGTCGACGACGAGGGTCTCGGCGCCCGCGACCGCCGGGCACCCTGACCCCGGCGGGCGCACCCGCGCGCCAGCGCTCCGCGCCCGCGCACCGCACCCCCGCACACCCCAGCACCCCACCCGGCCCAGCCGTCCGCGGCTGGGCCTCGTGGGTCACCCCTCATCACTCCACCCGGAGTCCCCTTTGGCCACAGGCACGGAACCACCCCGGCAGCTGACCGGCGTCCACGACGCCTCCCGGGCCGCGATCTCCGCCCGGCACCTGCGCACCGACCGGTGGTGGCTGGCCCCCGCCGTCACCGCGGCCGGGCTGCTCGCCTTCATCGTCTACTCGACCTGGCGGGCCTTCGCGAACGCCGACTACTACGCGGCCCCGTACGTGTCCCCGTTCTACTCCCCGTGTCTCGCGGAGAACTGCCAGGAGATGCGCGGCGGCCCGAACCTGGACCTGTTCGGCAGCTGGTGGGGCCTGTCCCCCGCCCTGCTGATCCTGGTCTTCCCGCTCGGCTTCCGGCTGACCTGCTACTACTACCGCAAGGCCTACTACCGCGGCTTCTGGGCCTCGCCGCCCGCCTGCGCCGTCGCGGAGCCGCACGCGAAGTACACCGGCGAGACGCGCTTCCCGCTCGTCCTCCAGAACATCCACCGGTACTTCTTCTACGCGGCGCTGCCGGTCGCGGGCATCCTCACGTACGACACGGTGCTGACGTTCCGCAACGGAGCGTACGAGTGGGGCCACATGGGTCTCGGGACACTGCTGTTCCTCGTCAACATCGCGCTGATCTGGGCCTACACCCTGTCCTGCCACTCCTGCCGGCACATCATGGGCGGCCGCCTGCGCCACTTCTCCAAGCATCCGGTGCGCTACCGGCTGTGGGGCTGGGTCAGCAGGCTCAACACCCGCCACATGCAGCTCGCGTGGGCCTCCCTGATCAGCGTCGCCCTGTGCGATTTCTACGTGTACCTGCTGGCCAGCGGCACCTTCACCGATCCGAGGTTCTTCTGAGATGGCTCAAGTCGACCGGCAGCAGTGGGACGTGGTCGTGGTCGGTGCGGGCGGCGCCGGCCTGCGGGCCGCGATCGAGGCCCGCGAGCGGGGCAAGCGCACGGCCGTGATCTGCAAGTCCCTGTTCGGCAAGGCCCATACGGTGATGGCGGAGGGCGGGATCGCCGCCTCCATGGGCAACGTCAACGAGGGCGACAACTGGCAGGTGCACTTCCGCGACACCATGCGCGGCGGAAAGTTCCTGAACCAGTGGCGGATGGCGGAACTCCACGCGAAGGAGGCGCCCGACCGGGTCTGGGAGCTGGAGACCTGGGGCGCGCTCTTCGACCGCACCCCGGACGGGAAGATCTCCCAGCGCAACTTCGGCGGCCACGAGTACCCGCGCCTCGCGCACGTGGGCGACCGGACCGGCCTGGAGCTGATCCGCACCCTCCAGCAGAAGATCGTCCAGCTCCAGCAGGAGGACTTCAAGGAGTACGGGGACTACGAGGCCCGGCTCAAGGTCTTCCAGGAGTGCACCGTCACGAGGGTGCTGAAGGACGGGCAGAGGGTCTCGGGGGCCTTCTGCTACGAGCGCGAGTCCGGCCGGTTCTTCGTCCTGGAGGCCCCGGCGGTGGTCCTGGCGACGGGCGGGATCGGCAAGTCCTTCAAGACCACGTCCAACTCCTGGGAGTACACCGGCGACGGCCACGCGCTGGCCCTGCTCGCCGGGGCACCCCTGCTGAACATGGAGTTCGTGCAGTTCCACCCGACCGGCATGGTCTGGCCGCCCTCGGTCAAGGGCATCCTCGTCACCGAGTCGGTGCGCGGCGACGGCGGGGTGCTGCGCAACAGCGAGGGCAAGCGGTTCATGTTCGACTACGTCCCGGACGTGTTCAAGGAGAAGTACGCGGAGTCCGAGGAAGAGGGCGACCGCTGGTACGAGGACCCCGACCACAACCGGCGCCCGCCCGAGCTGCTCCCCCGCGACGAGGTGGCCCGGGCCATCAACTCCGAGGTCAAGGCGGGCCGCGGTTCCCCGCACGGCGGGGTGTTCCTCGACGTGTCCACCCGGATGCCGGCCGAGCGGATCAAACGGCGGCTGCCCTCCATGTACCACCAGTTCAAGGAGCTGGCGGACGTGGACATCACCGCCGAGCCGATGGAGGTCGGCCCGACCTGCCACTACGTGATGGGCGGGATCGCGGTGGACTCCGACACCGCCGCCACCGTCGGGGTCCCCGGCCTGTTCGCGGCCGGCGAGGTCGCGGGCGGCATGCACGGTTCGAACCGGCTCGGCGGGAACTCCCTCTCCGACCTGCTGGTGTTCGGCCGGCGGGCCGGACTGCACGCGGCCGAGTACGCCGACGGCCTCGCCGGAGCGCTGCCCGCGGTCTCCCGGGCGGAGGTCGACGCGGCCGCGGCGGAGGCGCTGGCCCCGTTCCACGCCGCCGAGGGCGCGGAGAACCCGTACACGCTCCACCAGGAGCTCCAGACGACCATGAACGACCTGGTCGGGATCATCCGCCGCGCGGGCGAGATGGCCGAGGCCCTGGAGCGGCTGGCGGGTCTGCGCGTACGGGCGGCCCGGGCCGGCGTCGAGGGGCACCGGCAGTTCAACCCGGGCTGGCACCTCGCCCTGGACCTGCGGAACATGCTGCTGGTCAGCGAGTGCGTGGCCCGGGCGGCCCTGGAGCGGACCGAGAGCCGGGGCGGGCACACCCGGGAGGACTGCCCGTCGATGGAGCGCACCTGGCGCCCGGTGAACCTGCTGTGCCGTCCGGTGGAGCCGGCGCCGCAGGACCCGGCCGCCGACCGGATCTCGCTCGTGCGGACCCGTACCGAACCCATCCGCCCCGACCTGCTCGCGCTCTTCGAGAAGGAAGAGCTGGTCAAGTACCTCGCCGAAGAGGAGCTCTACGAATGAGTACGTACGACGCGAGCTTCCGGATCTGGCGGGGCGACGCGGAGGGCGGGGAACTGCGGGACTTCACCGTCGAGGTGCACGACGGCGAGGTGGTCCTGGACATCGTCCACCGGCTCCAGGCCACGCAGGCCTCGGACCTCGCGGTGCGCTGGAACTGCAAGGCCGGCAAGTGCGGTTCGTGCAGCGCGGAGATCAACGGCCGGCCGCGGCTGATGTGCATGACGCGCATGTCCACCTTCGAACGGTCCGAGACGATCACGGTCACGCCGCTGCGCGCCTTCCCGGTCGTCCGGGACCTGGTGACGGACGTGTCGTTCAACTATCAGAAGGCGCGCGAGGTCCCGGCGTTCGTGCCGCCGGAGGGGGTGGCTCCGGGCGCGTACCGGATGCAGCAGGTGGACGTGGACCGCTCGCAGGAGTTCAGGAAGTGCATCGAGTGCTTCCTGTGCCAGGACACCTGCCACGTGGTGCGCGACCACGAGGAGAACAAGCCCGCCTTCGCCGGTCCCCGCTTCCTGATGCGGGTGGCGGAGCTGGACATGCACCCGCTGGACGCGGCGGCCGAGGCGGGCCTGGACCGCAAGCGCACGGCCCAGGAGGAGCACGGGCTCGGCTACTGCAACATCACCAAGTGCTGTACGGAGGTCTGCCCGGAGGGCATCAAGATCACCGACAACGCGCTGATCCCGCTGAAGGAGCGGGCGGTGGACCGCAAGTACGACCCGCTGGTGTGGCTGGGCAACAAGATCCGCAGGCGCGCTGATCTGTAGCACCCCCGGCCGTTCGCTTCGCAGGACACAATGCCCCCTGGGAAAACGTCGCATGACGTGATGTCAGGGGGCTTTGCGGTGCGGGTGGGGGACGAACTGGCCGGCCGGTACCGGCTGGAGCGGCGGCTCGGCCAGGGCGGCATGGGCGAGGTGTGGCGCGGGCACGACCTGATGCTGGACCGCTCCGTGGCGGTCAAGGTGCTGCTGGAGGCGGCCACGAACGACGAGGTGGTCGCGCGGTTCAGACGCGAGGCCACGATCGGGGCGCGGCTCCAGCACCCCGGGATCACCGTGGTGCACGACGTGGGGCAGCAGGACGGCCGGCTGTTCATCGTGATGGAGCTCCTCTCCGGCGAGGACCTGGCCGCGGTGCTGGCGCGGGACGGTGCGCTGGCGGTGGACCTCGCGGTGGAGCTGGCCGCGCAGACGGCGGAGGCGCTGGCCGTCGCACACGAACAGGCCGTGGTCCACCGGGACCTGAAGCCGGGCAACCTCTTCCTGCTGCCGGGCCGGCGGATCAAGATATGCGACTTCGGCATCGCGCACTCCGCGGACGCGACGGCGGGCTGGACGGTCACGGGCCGGATCATCGGCACCCCCGCGTACATGGCCCCGGAGCAGTGGCGGGGCGAGCGGGTGGGCGCGCGGTGCGATCTGTACGCGCTGGGGTGCGTGCTGTACGCGCTGGTGAGCGGGGCGCCGCCGTTCGGGCAGACCGAGGGGCCGTACGTCCTGATGCACCGGCACGTCGCGGAGGCGCCGCTCCCGCTGCGCGAGGCGGGGACACCGGTGCCGGCGGAGCTGGACCGGCTGGTGCTGGCCCTGCTGGCGAAGGACCCGGCGGACCGGCCGGAGTCGGCGGAGGCGGTGGGCAAGGCCCTGCGGGGCCTGCGCGGGGGCGAGGACGGGGACGGCCCGGGCCCGGGATACGCCCGGCCCGGGCCCGGGCCCGGGCCGGTGTCCGGCCAGGAGCCGGGACCGGGGCCGGGGGCGGGATCGGAGGCCGGGGGCGAGGAGGCGCCCGGACCACGGCCCGGACCAGAGGCCGGAGCCGGGGCCGGGGCCGGGCAGGTGCCGGGGCCTGGCTTCGGCACCGGGCCGGTGGCCCGGGTGGCGGCCGCTCCCGGGGCGGCCGACGGTGTGGGTCCCGAGGTGCGGGAGTTCGTACGGGGGCTGCTCGCCGAGGCGGAGGACGCGCTGCGGGAGCTGCCGGGTGGCGCGGACGCCCGCGTCGAGGTGCTGGCCATCGCCGCCGACGCCGCGGCCCGCTTCGACGCGGACCTCGCGGCCCGGCTGCTGGCCGACGCCGAGCGCGCGGCGTGGGCCGGCGGCGGGGGCGACGGGGCCCGGGTGGCCCGGCTGCTGACGGTGCTGGCCCGGAACACCGCCCCGCACGCCCCGGCGCGGGCCCGGCGGCTGCTGACCGACGCGCAGCAGGCGCTGTTCACGGTGCCCGGCTCGCGGCGCGAGGGTCCGCTGCGCGCGCTGGCGGAGGAACTGATCAAGGTGGCCCCCGAACAGGCCTCCCGGATCGCCGGGTACCACCTCGGCGGGCGCCCGGCGCCCGGCGGGCTCCGTGCCCGGATCGAGGCGGCCCTCGCCGCGGAGCGGCCCGAGGAGGCCGAGCAGCGGCTGACCCTGATCCAGGACCCGGGCCAGCGCGCGGCCGCCACGTACGACACGGTGCTGGCCGTCGCCCCGCGGGATCTGGAGAGCGCCCTGCGCCTGAGCGAGCGGATCGGTTCCGCCGGGGCCCGGCTGCTGGCGCTGTGTCAGGTGGCGCGCGACCGCGCCGAGGCCGGGGACGCGGCGGGCGGTGCCCGGGCACTGGAGCAGGCCGAGGAGGAGCTTCCGCGGTTCCTGGAGGAGCGGGCGGCCTGGCTGCGCGAGGAGGCGGCGCACCACGCCGAGCAGGGGCGGCTCGCGACGGCCGAGCGGCTGCGTACCCAGGCGGACGCCCTGCTGCGCCACCACCCGGAAGAGGCCGCCGACGAGAAGGCCGCCCACGCCCTGTCCACGCTGGCCGAGGCCCGGGCCGGCGTCCGGCAGGCCGCCCTGCGGCCGCTGGACCCGGCGGCGGCCCGGGAGGGCGCCGGCGCGGCCCGCGCCCTGCCGGACCCCGCGGTACGGGCCCGCGCGCTGGTCCGTACCGCGCGGGAGTGCCTGGCGACGGACCGGATGCCCTGGCTGGCGGAGGCGTCCGCCGACGCGGGGGCCCCTCCGCCGCCCGGCACGACGGCCCTGGGCGGCCGGGACACCGGGCCCGCCGTGGCCCCCGCGGCCCCCGGGATCCGTGCCTGGCACACGGGCGCGCGGCCCGACGCCCTGTACGCCGCCGGGGCGCACGTGGTGTGGCGGTCGGGGACCGAGGTGGGCTGCGTACGGGCCGACGCGGGCACGACCCGCTGGACGGCGTACGCCGATGAGGGCACGTCCGCGCCGCCGCTGCCCGGGGCCGGGTCGTTGCGGGTGTCCTGCGTGGCCGACGCCGCCACGGTGTACGTGGACGTACGCCGGGACGATGGGCCGGGCGCACGGATCGTGGCGCGGGAACCGCGCGACGGGCGGGTGCGCTGGTGGCGGGACCTGCCGCGGGACGGGCTGCTGCGCGGTGCCGGGCCGGTGCTGGTGCACGACGCTCAGGGCGAGCTGACCGTACTGCGCGCGGCGACGGGCGAGGTGGAGTGGCGGCGCTCGCTGCCGGAAGGCACCCGCTCCCTGGCGGCGGTGGGCGACTGTCTCGTCCTGGGGGACGACCTGTGGCTCCAGGGCGTGCACCTGCCGAGCGGGCGGCGGCTGTGGGCCACGCTGCGTGACTCCCCGCTGTGGCGATCTCCTCCGCTCGACCGGACGGCCGGAGCGCAGCCGCTGCACCTGGTGGACGGCATGAGCCTGCGCGCCCTGGAGCGCGGCAGCGGCCGGGAGATGTGGGAGTGCACTCTCGGGGCTCCGGCGCAGCGGCTGCTGGTCGAGCACGGCGTGGTGTACGCGGCGGCGCGCAGCGTCTCCCAGGGGGACCTGGTGACCGCGTTCGACGCACGGACGGGGAAGCCGCGCTGGCAGCGGACCGTGATCCGGAGCGAGGGTAGGGAGTGCGCGCTGGAACTGCTGGGGCTGCGGGCGGGCGGGCTGTACGTGAAGGCCGCCCGCGGGGGCCGGCGCGGGCGGCTGGGCCGGCAGTCGGGGCCGTTCGTCGCCGTCCTGGACCCGGTGACGGGCAAGCCTCGCCGCCAGTGGGAGCAGCCGGAGCTCGCCGACGGGGACACCCTGCTGGTCGGAGACCGGCTCGTCCTCTCCCGCCCGGAGCTGTCGGCGTACGCCCTCCCTTAGGTCGTGTCGTCAAAGTCCCTCCCCCAGCTGCCGCTGGGAGGTGCCCCCACCGCGTCGATTCCCTCCTCCGCCGTGCGATCGCACGCACCAGACCCCGCCAGCCCCGCCCTTCGGGCGGCCGACGCTACTTTGACGACACTCCCTAGCCGGCCCGCTCCGGGTGCGGGCAGACAGGGCCGCCCATACCCTCCCAAATGTGATGCCGCCCAGGAGCAGGTCGAAGCGACGCACCACCGCCGGGATATCCGTACGGGTCGGGCTCGCCCTGGCCGCCGCGCTGCTGGGGCTCGGCGGCTGGGGGGTGGCCGGGGCGCCGGCCGCCCGGGCCGAGGATCCCGTCACGCTGTCCGGGCAGGGGCAGATCACCGACCGCGTGGGCGCCCTCGGCGACCGGACGGCCGCCGTCACCGCCGCACTGGAGAGGCTGTACGCGGGCCACCGGATCCAGCTCTTCGTGACGTACGTGCACGACTTCTCCGGGCGTTCCGCGCAGAGCTGGGCGGACGCCACCGCGCAGAAGAACGGCCTCGGCCAGGACGACGTGCTGCTGGCGGTGGCGACCGGGGCCCGCCAGTACGCCTATTCGGCCGATGTCGACTCCGGTTTCACCGCGGCACAGCTCGCGGACGTCGCCCGCACCGCCATCGAGCCCGCGCTGAGGCAGAACGACTGGGCGGGCGCCGCGATCGGCGCCGCCGACGGGTACGCGGCCGTGCTCGACGGGAAGCCCGTGCCGGTGCCGGCCATCACCCCCGGCGTGGCGAACCCGGGCGGCGGCGAGGGCGAGGGCGGCGGGGCCGGGGACTACGTGCTCCCGGTGGTCGTCGTCGGCGCGGCGGGCGCCCTCGGGGCGTACGCGTACCGCCGCCGCAAGCGCGGGGGCGGCCGGGGCGGCGGCTCCGGTACGACGGGCTGGGGCGAGCAGCCCGCGACCACGACCGCGCTCCCGCTGCCCGAACTGGACGCCAAGGCCAAGGCCCTGCTGGTGGAGACCGACGACGCGATCCGTACGAGCAACGAGGAGCTCGGCTTCGCGTCCGCGCAGTTCGGCGACGCGGCGGTGACCACCTTCACCGCGGCCGTGGCCTTCGCGCAGAGCGAGCTGACGGCCGCGTTCCGGCTGCGCCAGCAGCTCGACGACGCGTACCCCGAGGACGATCCGACGCGGCGGCGGATGCTGGACGAGATCGTGGCCCGCTGCACCGAGGCGAGCCGGCGGCTCGACGCCGAGTCGGCGGACTTCGACCGGCTGCGGGACCTGGAGAAGAACGCCCCGCAGGCGCTCGCCACGGTGGAGGCGCACTTCCGTGAGCTGACGGGCCGTACGACGACGGCCGGGGCGACGCTGACCGCGCTGGCCGGGCGCTACGCGGACTCCGCGGCGGCGCCGGTGGCCTCCAACGCCGAACAGGCCGAGGACCGGCTGCTGTTCGCGACGACCAGCCTCGGCGAGGCCCGGGCGGCGATCGACGGCGGCGACAACGGGAAGGCGGCCGTGCACGTACGGGCCGCCGAGGGCGCGGTGGACCAGGCGGCGACGCTGGTCGACGCGGTGGAACGGCGGGCGCAGGAGTTGGCGGAGGCGGCCGGGAAGCTGCCGGGGGCGCTCACGGAGACGGACACCGACCTCGCCGACGCGCGCGGCCTGCTGACCGGCACCGCGGAGGGGGCCTCGACGGCGGACCTGCGCGGCCGGATCGGCCGGGCGGAGGCGGTGCTGGCCGACGTTCGACGGGAGCAGGCGGCCGGCCGGTACGACCCGATCGACGCCCTGCGCCGGGTGGAGGAGGCCGATGCCGTCCTCGACGAGGCGCTGGCCGGGGCCCGGGAGCGCGAGACGGGCCGGCAGCGGGCGGCCGCGCTGCTGGACCAGGCGGTGCTCTCGGCGCGCAGCGCGATCGGCGCGGCGACGGACTACATCACCACCAGCCGGGGCGCGGTCGGCAGCCAGGCCCGTACCCGGCTGGCGGAGGCGCAGCGGCACATGGAGCGGTCGGCGGCCCTGGCGGGCTCGGACCCGGCGGGCGCGCTGGCGGAGGCGCAGCGGGCGGACGGGCTGGCGCGGCAGGCGCAGGAGTTGGCGGAGCAGGACGTACGGGCGTACGAGAACCCGTACGGCGGGCAGCGGCAGCAGCGCGGGGGCATGGGCGGCGCGGTCCTCGGCGGGATCATCCTGGGCGAGATCCTGGGCGGCGGCCGGGGCCGGGG
>NZ_LGDB01000196.1:0-23831 GCF_001279655.1 Streptomyces sp. WM6372
CGCAGTGGCAGAACGCGGTGCAGGAGATGGCCGCGGCGACCCGGCTCGGCATCCCGGTCACCCTCTCGACCGACCCCCGGCACGCCTTCACCGACAACGTCGGCGCCTCCTTCAACGCCGGCGCCTTCTCCGCGTGGCCGGAGGCGCTGGGCCTGGCCGCGATCGGCGACCCGGAGCTGGTCTTCCGCTTCGCGGACACCGTCCGCCGCGAGTACCTCGCCGTCGGCTTCCGCGTCGCCCTGCACCCGCAGATCGACCTGGCCACCGAGCCCCGCTGGGCCCGCCAGACCGGCACGTTCGGCTCCGACGCGCGCAGGACGGGCGAGCTGGTCCAGGCGTACGTACGCGGGCTCCAGGGCCCCGAGCTCGGCCCCGAGTCCGTCTCGGCGATGGTCAAGCACTTCCCCGGCGGCGGCCCGCAGAAGGACGGCGAGGACCCCCACTTCGCGCACGGCAAGGAGCAGGTCTACCCGGGCGGGATGCGCGAGCACCACCTGGAGCCGTTCAGGGCGGCGATCGCCGCCGGCTGCGCGCAGATGATGCCGTACTACGGCCAGCCGATCGGCACGGACTGGGAGGAGGTCGGCTTCGGCTTCAACAAGGGCGTGGTCACGGGCCTGCTCCGGGAGGAGCTGGGCTTCGAGGGAATCGTCTGCACCGACTGGGGGCTGCTCAACGACGCGTCGATCTTCGGCGAGGTCCACCCGGCGCGGGCCTGGGGCGTGGAGCACCTGACGGTCGCCGAGCGGGCGGCGCGCGCGCTGGAGGCCGGCTGCGACCAGTTCGGCGGGGAGCAGTGCCCCGAGGTCATCGTGGAGCTGGTCCGCTCGGGCCGGATCGCGCAGTCGCGGATCGACGCGTCGGTGGCGCGGCTGCTGCGCGAGAAGTTCGTACTGGGCCTGTTCGAGAACCCGTACGTGGACCCGGACGTGGCGGCGGCGACGGTCGGCCGGGCCGATTTCGCGGCGGCGGGGGCGGCGGCCCAGCGCCGTTCGCTCACGGTGCTGACCAACCCCGGCGCCCTGCTGCCGCTCTCCGGGACCCCGAAGCTGTACGTGGAGGGCGTGGACGAGGCCGTCGCGGCCGGGTACGGGGAGGTCGTGTCCGACCCGGGGGCGGCGGACCTGGCCGTGCTGCGGCTGCGCACCCCGTACGAGCCGCGGGAGAACGTCTTCGAGTCGTTCTTCCACTCGGGCTCGCTGGCCCATCCGGAGCCCGAGCTGTCCCGGATCCTGGCGCTGCTGGCCTCCGTACCGACCCTGGTCTGCATCAACCTGGAGCGGGCGGCGGTGATCCCGGAGATCGCCGAGCGGGCGGCGGCGCTGATCGCGGACTACGGCGCCGAGGACTCCGCGCTGCTGGACGTGGCCTTCGGGCGGGCCGTGCCCGAGGGGCGGCTGCCCTTCGAGCTGCCGCGGTCGATGGCGGCGGTGGAGGCCTCGCGGCCGGACGTGCCGAACGACACCGTCGACCCTGTGTTCCCGTACGGGCACGGCCTGTCCCTGTAGGGGGTCGACAAAAAGGTCACCACATGCGCGCGGTGGCTGAAGATCACCGCGCGCCGGGTGGCCGTTCCGTGGGGGGACGGCCACCCGGCATCACCGCCCATATCCGCATTCCCGCCATAATCGGAACCACTGGTTCCGCACGTTTCCCTGTCCGAACCCCGCATAGCCGCAGGCCGGTGCCTCCTCTACGCTGCACCCCTACCACGCGGATCTTCAGGGGCGGGACATGGAACAGACACACACCACCCACGGCGGTGCCGCGGCCACCCCCGGCGCTCAGCGGCGCGTGCTCGTGGTCGAGGACGACCGTACGATCGCCGACGCCATCGCGGCGCGGCTGCGCGCCGAGGGTTTCCAGGTGCAGGCCGCGTTCGACGGCCCGGCGGCCGTGGCGGCGGCGGAGAGCTGGCAGCCCGAGCTGCTGGTCCTCGACGTCATGCTGCCCGGCTTCGACGGCCTGGAGGTCTGCCGCCGGGTCCAGGCGCAGCGGCCGGTACCGGTGCTGATGCTCACCGCGCGGGACGACGAGACCGACATGCTGGTCGGACTCGGGGTCGGCGCGGACGACTACATGACGAAGCCGTTCTCCATGCGCGAGCTCGCGGCGCGGGTCCACGTCCTGCTGCGGCGCGTGGAGCGGGCCACCCTGGCCGCCACCGCCCCGCGCGGGGCCACCCTGCGCCTGGGCGATCTGGAGATCGACCACGCGCAGCGCCGGGTCCGGGTCCAGGCCGAGGACGTGCACCTGACGCCGACCGAGTTCGACCTGCTGGTCTGCCTGGCCGGGACCCCGCGGGCGGTGCTCTCGCGGGAGCAGTTGCTCGCCGAGGTGTGGGACTGGGCCGACGCGTCCGGCACCCGTACGGTCGACAGCCACATCAAGGCCCTGCGCCGCAAGATCGGGGCGGAGCGGATCCGTACGGTCCACGGCGTCGGGTACGCCCTGGAGACCCCGGCCCAGGCATGAGCGTCGGGCGCGATCGAGGGCGCGGCGCCGGCCGCTCCGGTGGAGCCGGTGCTCGCACCGGGGGGCTGCGGCCGTTCTCCCCGTTCTCGATCAAGACCAAGCTGGGCACGCTCGTCGTGGTCTCGGTCTTCATCACGACGGGCCTGCTGATGGTGGCGGTGCGCACGAGCACCGAGTTCCGGTTCATCACGGTGTTCTCGGTGATCGCCTCGATGCTGATCACGCAGTTCGTGGCGCACGGCCTGACCGCACCGCTGGACGAGATGACCAAGGTGGCCCGGGCGATATCCGACGGGGACTACACGCGCCGGGTGCGCGGGGCCGGGCGCCGCGACGAGCTGGGCGACCTGGCCTCCACGATCAACCTGATGGCGGACGATCTGGAGGCGGTGGACCGGCACCGCAAGGAGCTGGTCGCCAACGTCTCGCACGAGCTGCGCACGCCGATCGCGGCGCTGCGGGCGGTGCTGGAGAACGTGGTGGACGGGGTCTCGGCCGCCGATCCGGAGACCATGCGCACGATGCTGAAGCAGACGGAGCGCCTGGGCCGGCTCGTGGAGACCCTGCTGGACCTGTCCAGGGTGGACAACGGGGTGGTGCCGCTGAAGGCCCGCCGCTTCGAGGTGTGGCCGTACCTGTCGGGCGTCCTGAAGGAATCGGGCCTCGCGGCGGCCGGCCGGCCGGGCCTGACCTCCGGCTCGGGCGGGCACACCCGCAACGACGTGCACCTGCACCTGGACGTGTTCCCGCCCGAGCTCACCGCGTACGCCGACGCCGAGCGCCTGCACCAGGTGGTGGCGAACCTGATCGACAACGCGGTCAAGCACAGCCCGCCGCACGGCCGGGTCACGGTCCGGGCCCGGGAGGGCGACGCACCCGGCAGCCTGGCGCTGGAGGTACGGGACGAGGGCCCGGGCATCCCGGAGGCCGAGCGGCACCGGGTCTTCGAGCGGTTCAACCGGGGCAGCGCGAACGGCGGGGACGGGGGCACCGGACTGGGGCTCGCGATCGCCCGCTGGGCCGTCGGCCTGCACGGAGGGCATATCGGGGTGGCCGAATCGTCACGCGGCTGCCGCATCCTCGTCACGCTTCCGGGCAGCTCCCCGGCGCCACATTGACGTAGGGTTCGAGTGCGTAGGACATGATCTCGGCCACACGTGCCCGGGGTCCGTCAGGGGTGCGAAGCCATGGGGGCCGCAACCACGGTGCCCCCTACCCGAACCAGGCTGGTTTCCCGCCATTCAGAGCGGCGAAACCCGCCGTTCGGTGTGACCTACATGACGTATCTCCCGCCCGGTCTGCATCCACCGGCCAGGGAGGCGTAGCCTTTATTCCCGCTGTCCATACCTTGTGAAGCGGAAGAGGGCGGTTGCCGCCGTGTCGCCACAGTCCCCCAGTAACCCGAGCACCACGACCGAAGCAGCAGAGGGCGGGAAGACCCCTGCCTCAGGCTTCGGTGCCAACGAGTGGCTCGTCGACGAGATCTATCAGCAGTACCTCCAGGACCCGAATTCGGTCGACCGGGCCTGGTGGGACTTCTTCGCCGACTACAAGCCGGGGGGCGCTGCGTCTCCGGTGAAGCCGGACGAGCCCAAGAAGTCCCCGACGACGGACGGCGCCTCCGCACAGGCCGCCGCCGCTGTCGCCCCGCAGGTCTCCGACGCCGCCGCCACGGGGGCGGCGAGCGCCGCCGCGCCCTCTCCTGCCGCCGCGCGCACGCCTGTGTCAGCTCCTGCCCCTGCTCCTGCCACCCCCTCTGGTGCCCCTGCTGTGACTGTCACCTCCCAGGCCCAGGCCGCCGCACCGGCCGCCGCCGCCCCTCAGGCCCCGGCTCCGGCCGCCGCGCCCGTCGCCGCCCCCGCCGCCGCCCAGAAGGCCGCGCCCGCCGCCGAGGCCCCCGCGGGCCCCGAGCTG
This sequence comes from Streptomyces sp. WM6372, assembly GCF_001279655.1. Taxonomy (NCBI): domain Bacteria; kingdom Bacillati; phylum Actinomycetota; class Actinomycetes; order Kitasatosporales; family Streptomycetaceae; genus Streptomyces; species Streptomyces sp. WM6372. The sequence goes on from NZ_LGDB01000196.1 coordinate 4,390, forward strand.
GTGACGCTCCGCGGCCCGGCAGCCGCCGTGGCCAAGAACATGAACGCCTCCCTCGACGTCCCGACGGCCACGTCCGTCCGCGCCGTCCCGGTGAAGCTGCTGTTCGACAACCGCATCGTCATCAACAACCACCTGAAGCGCGCCCGGGGCGGGAAGATCTCCTTCACGCACCTGATCGGCTACGCGATGGTGCAGGCCATCAAGGCCATGCCGTCGATGAACTACTCCTTCGCGGAGAAGGACGGCAAGCCCACCCTGGTCAAGCCGGAGCACGTCAACTTCGGCCTCGCGATCGACCTGGTGAAGCCGAACGGCGACCGCCAGCTCGTCGTCGCCGGCATCAAGAAGGCCGAGACCCTCAACTTCTTCGAGTTCTGGCAGGCGTACGAGGACATCGTCCGCCGCGCCCGCGTCGGCAAGCTGACGATGGACGACTTCACCGGCGTCACCGTCTCGCTGACCAACCCCGGCGGCCTGGGCACCGTCCACTCCGTGCCCCGCCTGATGCCCGGACAGTCGGTCATCATGGGCGTCGGCTCCATGGACTACCCCGCCGAGTTCCAGGGCACCTCCCAGGACACCCTGAACAAGCTGGGCATCTCCAAGGTCATGACCCTGACCTCGACCTACGACCACCGGGTCATCCAGGGCGCGGCCTCCGGCGAGTTCCTGCGCATCGTCGCGAACATGCTGCTCGGCGAGAGCGGCTTCTACGACGACGTGTTCGAGGCCCTGCGCATCCCGTACGAGCCGGTCCGCTGGCTCCGGGACATCGACGCCTCGCACGACGACGACGTCACGAAGGCCGCCCGCGTCTTCGAGCTGATCCACTCCTACCGGGTCCGCGGCCACGTCATGGCCGACACCGACCCGCTGGAGTACAAGCAGCGCAAGCACCCCGACCTCGACATCACCGAGCACGGCCTCACCCTGTGGGACCTGGAGCGCGAGTTCGCGGTCGGCGGCTTCTCCGGCAAGTCGATGATGAAGCTCCGCGACATCCTCGGCGTACTGCGCGACTCGTACTGCCGCACCACCGGCGTCGAGTTCATGCACATCCAGGACCCGAAGCAGCGCCGCTGGATCCAGGACCGCATCGAGCGCCCGCACACCAAGCCGGAGCGCGAGGAGCAGCTGCGCATCCTGCGCCGCCTGAACGCGGCGGAGGCCTTCGAGACCTTCCTGCAGACGAAGTACGTCGGCCAGAAGCGCTTCTCGCTGGAGGGCGGCGAGTCCGTCATCCCGCTGCTCGACGCCGTCCTCGACTCGGCCGCCGAGGCCCGCCTCGACGAGGTCGTCATCGGCATGGCCCACCGCGGCCGCCTGAACGTGCTCGCGAACATCGTCGGCAAGTCGTACGCGCAGATCTTCCGCGAGTTCGAGGGCAACCTCGACCCGAAGTCCATGCACGGCTCCGGCGACGTCAAGTACCACCTCGGCGCCAACGGCACCTTCACGGGCCTGGACGGGGAGCAGATCAAGGTCTCGCTCGTCGCCAACCCCTCGCACCTGGAGGCCGTGGACCCGGTCCTGGAGGGTGTCGCCCGCGCCAAGCAGGACGTCATCAACAAGGGCGGCACGGACTTCACCGTCCTGCCCGTCGCCCTGCACGGTGACGCGGCCTTCGCCGGCCAGGGTGTCGTCGCCGAGACCCTGAACATGTCGCAGCTGCGCGGCTACCGCACCGGCGGCACCGTCCACGTCGTCATCAACAACCAGGTCGGCTTCACCGCCGCCCCGGAGTCCTCGCGTTCCTCGATGTACGCGACCGACGTGGCCCGCATGATCGAGGCGCCGATCTTCCACGTGAACGGTGACGACCCGGAGGCCGTGGTCCGCATCGCGCGGCTCGCCTTCGAGTTCCGCCAGGCGTTCAACAAGGACGTCGTCATCGACCTCATCTGCTACCGCCGCCGCGGTCACAACGAGTCGGACAACCCGGCGTTCACGCAGCCGCTGATGTACGACCTGATCGACAAGAAGCGCTCGGTGCGCAAGCTGTACACCGAGTCCCTCATCGGTCGCGGCGACATCACGCTGGAAGAGGCGGAGCAGGCGCTCCAGGACTTCCAGGGCCAGCTGGAGAAGGTCTTCGCGGAGGTCCGCGAGGCCGCCACGCAGCCCGCCGGGGCCCCGGTGTCGCCGGCGCAGACCGCGCAGGAGTTCCCGGTCACGGTGAACACGGCCGTCTCCCAGGAGGTCGTCAAGCGGATCGCCGAGTCCCAGGTCAACATCCCGGAGCACGTCACCGTCCACCCGCGCCTGCTGCCGCAGCTGCAGCGCCGCGCGGCGATGATCGACGAGGGCACCATCGACTGGGGCATGGGCGAGACCCTGGCGTTCGGCTCCCTGCTGATGGAGGGCACCCCGGTCCGGCTGTCCGGCCAGGACTCCCGCCGCGGTACGTTCGGCCAGCGCCACGCGGTGCTGATCGACCGGGAGACGGGCGAGGACTACACCCCGCTGCAGTACCTGTCGGACGAGCAGGCCCGCTTCAACGTCTACGACTCGCTGCTCTCCGAGTACGCGGCCATGGGCTTCGAGTACGGCTACTCGCTGGCCCGCCCGGACGCGCTGGTCCTCTGGGAGGCCCAGTTCGGTGACTTCGTCAACGGCGCGCAGACCGTCGTCGACGAGTTCATCTCCTCCGCGGAGCAGAAGTGGGGCCAGACCAGCGGTGTCACGCTGCTGCTGCCGCACGGCTACGAGGGCCAGGGCCCGGACCACTCGTCCGCCCGCCCGGAGCGCTTCCTCCAGATGTGCGCGCAGGACAACATGACGGTCGCGATGCCGACCCTGCCGTCGAACTACTTCCACCTGCTGCGCTGGCAGGTCCACAACCCGCACCACAAGCCGCTGATCGTCTTCACCCCGAAGTCGATGCTGCGTCTGAAGGCTGCGGCGTCGAAGGCGGAGGAGTTCACGAACGGCTCGTTCCGCCCGGTCATCGGCGACGCGACCGTGGACCCGAACGCCGTCCGCAAGGTCGTCTTCTGCGCGGGCAAGGTCTACTACGACCTGGAGGCCGAGCGGGAGAAGCGCGGCATCACGGACACCGCGATCATCCGCATCGAGCGGCTGTACCCGCTGCCGGGCGCGGAGCTCCAGGCGGAGATCGCCAAGTTCCCGAACGCGGCGAAGTACATCTGGGCGCAGGAGGAGCCGGCGAACCAGGGTGCGTGGCCGTTCATCGCGCTGAACCTGATCGACCACCTCGACCTGGCGGTCGGCGCGGACGTCCCGGCGGGCGAGCGCCTGCGGCGCATCTCGCGCCCGCACGGCTCCTCGCCCGCGGTGGGCTCGGCGAAGCGCCACCAGGCGGAGCAGCAGCTCCTGCTGAACGAGGTCTTCGAGGCGTAGTCGCTGCGCTTGCTCGAACGACGGAAGGCCCGGCCCCTGAAGGGGGCCGGGCCTTCCGGCTGTCGTGGGGGGCTTCGCATGCTCGGGGCCTTCACCACACACACCGGCGAGCTGGAGCTTCGGGGTCCGGTACCCAATCCCTCGGCATCAGAGAAGGTTCGGGGGTTTCCCGTCAGTCCCATAGTCCTTCCGGTGCGGGCCGGCCCGTCAAGGCCCACCACCCCGGCCGGGCAGGGTCGGGGGCGGCTCTACCTGCACGAAACGGCGACCAACAGCCCATCGGCAGCCACCGATCGCGTCTGATCGCTACGCGCTCCTCGCCGACGGCGTCCGGCGGCCGTCTGCGGCTGGACATGGGCCGCCACGGATCCCTACGCGGCCGAGGTGATCTGGCGGTGATCAGGTCTCATGCGTGGAGCATGTCGCACACGCGACGTTCCGGGAGACGCCCGTTTCGGGGTCCACCATGACGGTCACCCCGGAGCCGTGAGGGCACACTCGGCGGGGACGCTTCCCGGGCAGGCGCTCCACCCTGAAGGTGGCGAAGGTTGCCGCCACCCCCCGGAACCGAGGGTCGACCCACTCCTGCGGACGGGCCTCGTCAGGACCTTCGCTCATCGCAACTCCCTACACGCGGAACGTAGTCACTCGACTGTAGGGGACCGGCCCGGTCAACCGACCGGCGGCAGGGCGGCTCCCGTCCGACGGGCCCGGAGCTCGGGGTGGTGCCTCATGATCAGCACGTTCATGTCGCTGACGCGCGAACGGTCACGGTCGACTTGGGCCTGGAAACGCTCAGAGACGCGTGCGGCGCACTCGGTACAGGTCTCCGGGGGAATCGGCAGCCGCGGGAACAGGTCGGCGGCCTCCACTACACGGCCTCGATGTTGGCCACGGACGTGGAGATCTCCCGGCCTGACGGGCCACGGACGTAGGCCAGCCTCACCCAGCGCTCACGGGCGGGGGTGTCGGAGACGTCCTCCCGGACCACCGCCATGAGCTCCCCCTCGACGCCGGACGCGATGTCCCGCACCCGCTTGTGGAGCAGCGCGTGAGGGACGTCCTCGAAGGGGCGGGGTACTGCTTCATGCATCACGGGGTCTCACTCCTGCCTCGTCTGCGGGTGATGAGACGAGTGTGAGAGCACGACAGGGCCCCGACTATCACGACATATTGATAGTCGGGGCCAATGGATCGCGCAGCGCTATAGGCCCAGCCAGGACCCGTACGACAGGAAGGAGTCAGGGAGTTGGCGACGGGCCGCTTCCAGACCTGCGTAGGTCTCGCGGACCGTCTGGTGGTATCGGGCCTGCTGCGGCGCAGACTTTCTCGCCTTCAACAGGTTCTGGAACGAGCCGTCGAGATCCCCCGTCCACATCTGCGCCCGGGCCAGCTCCGCGTAGTGGTGCGACCGACGGGACTTCGGCCAGTCGGCGGGGATCGTCACGCTCTGGCCCGCCTGTGCGGCCTGCCCGTACTCGTCGAGCTCGGCGAGCACGCTGACCCGGTGCACGGCAACGTTCGTCGGGCCGAACGCCAGCCAGTGCGTACTGACGGCTTCGCCCGTGCCCACTGCGATCCGCTCCGCTTCGGCGAGGTGCCCCTCAGCGCGGCCGCCGTCCTTCGACCGGCCGGCCATCACCGCTGCGCCGAGGTGCAGCTGCCCTGTGACGACCTCCCGTTCCCGGGACGGGTCCGCCTGCGCCAGGGTGCGCAGTCCGAGGTCCACCAGGCGCTCCCCGGTGCGGTACTCGCCGTCCCTGAGGTAGGTGAGCGCGCGCATGTACCGGTACATACCTCCGAACACCGCGTCGGAGCCACGCTCGGCCGCCCAGTCCATGCGGGCCAGAGCAAGAGCGGCGAGGTCGTAGTAGCCGAGCTTGGTGGCGACGTCGTAGGCGGTGCGGTACAGGCTGGCCAGCAGCAGCCATCGGTTCCGGCCCGGCGCCGCATGGGCGGCGGTGGTGGCCTCTTGGATGAGGGCGGGGAGCCGGCCGGCGGTCTGCTTGATCTCCCCGGCCCGGACCGCGACGAGGAGGGTCTCGGCGTCGTCGGTGAGGAGTTGGTGCGCTCGCGTGGCGATGTCCGGATCGGCACCGAGGTCGTACACGTCGAGGGCTTGGCGGATCGGCCTGATCAGGACGTCCAGCTCGTCAGCGCGGAGTTCGGTGGCGTACGGCTGTCCGGTGATCGCGTCGACGGACACCCGAAGGGCGCGAGCCACCGCGGCGATCAGGTGCGGGCTGGCCGGGATGACGCCCTGTTCGGTCTTCGTGTAGGTGCTGTACGGGACCTGGGACAGATCCGATACGGCCTGCTGGGTGAGGTGGCGTTCAAGGCGCAGGCGCTTCATGCGCGCACCGGTGTGGTCGTTCGGTAGAGAGTGCATGCTGGCTCCCGTTCAGACTCGACACCTGAACGGTACCGGCAGACGACAGAATCCCCCTTCCGGCCCAAGGGCTGAGGGCCGCGGTGCGCTCCGTCCCCCGAGAGCATCTGCGGCCAAGTGGGAGCTGCTCAAGATCACCAACGCGGCTTGCAGCGTGGGGCGATGCGCCCGGGGCGGCCGATGATCTTACCGATTTCTGACGTCCCCGCTTGGGACGCCCACAACTCCCCTGCCGCCTCTAGCGTGTTCGTACATCCCCGAGTGCGACCGGTCGGCGCAAGCCGCGCCAAAATCCGGTTCCATTCACATATCGCAGCAGAGAATTACTACAACTGGAGGAAACATGTCTCGAACCGTCAAGCGGAGCACCCGGCTGGCAACGGTCGCCGGGATGGTGGCGGCCGTCGGCGCGGGAATGCTCGTGACCGCACCTGCGAGCCAGGCGGCACCGGTCGCGGCCTTCCGCCTCAGCAACTTCTCGGCGACCATCGCGAACATCTGCGTCCACACGGACGTCGCGACGAAGTGCTCGGGAAACATAGCGGCAGGAAAGAGCGAGGTTTACAAGGTGGAGTACAAGGGGGCCGGCAACTGGTACTGCACTGCGACGGCGAAGGGACTGTCCGGCACCGCCAGCACCCCCTATTTCAGCCGGGCCAACGTCAAGGAATGCGCGGAGGTCGGCAACATTTTCGGCGCCAGCATCATGCTCAAGTGACCGTCGCCGGGAGTTCCGAAATTCGTCTCCGCCTCATATTACGGCCGAGCGGTCCGGAGGACTCCAGCGCCGTCGTCGCACCGCACGACCGCTGAGAGTCCCGCCGGCGCCCGGTCTCGTGGCCAGTGGCGCCACGAGACCGGGCGGCGGACGCGACGCGGGCGTACCGCGTCCGCCGCCGGGCTACGGCTGCGGTTCGAAGTCCCAGTACGGGCGGTTCTGTTGGCGGGCCGAGACCGTGTGGACGTGTTGGGGGCCCAGCGTGCGGGTCAGGGCCTTCAGGCCCGCGTCCTCGTGTTTCTGGGCCTCCGTGTCCTCGCGGACCGAGCGGAGGTCGGCGGCCAGGGCGATCTGGGCGCTCAGGGTCATCGGGTGGTCCGGGCCCAGGACCTGCTCGCAGCCGCGCAGCGTTTCACGGCTGAGGGACACCGCGTCCTCGAAGTGCCCCGTGATGTTGCGGTGGCCCGTGGCGTTCAGGGCGCAGCCCAGGGTCCACGGGTGGCGGTCCCCGACCGCGCCGCGCATGCCGACCAGGGCCTGTTCCGCCAGGTTGAGGGCCTCGACCCGTTCGCCCTGGGCGCGCAGGACGAGGCCGAGGTTGCCCACCGTGCCGATGCTGTACGGGTGGGCCAGGCCCAGCTGCGTCTGGTAGCCGCGGACGACCTCCTCCGAGATCCGGCGGGCCTCGCCGATGTCCCCGTACTCCCGCAGGTACGTCGCGTAGTCCGAGGCGACCATCAGGGTCCAGGGGAACTCCGCGCCGAAGACCCGCGTGGAGCGTTCCAGGACGCTGCGCAGCCGGGCCCCGGCGCCGGGGATGTCCCCGGAGCGGCGCAGGCACATGCCGAGGTTGTGCTCGGCGCGCAGGGTCTGGGGGTGGTTGAGGCCGAGGACCTGGGTGTTGAGCTTGAGCCCTTGTTCCTGGCGGGCGAGGGCTTCGCGGTAGCGGCCCATCAGGCGTAGTCCCATGGCGCAGCCGATGCCGGAGGAGAGGGTGGCGATGTGGCGTACGCGCAGCACCCGCTCGCGCCGGCGCAGGGTGTCGAGGTCGGTGTCGTACGCCTCCTGGTAGCGGCCGAGCAGGCGGAGTGCGACGGCTACGTTGTTCTCGGCGTTGAGGGTGGTGGAGTCGTCCTCGCCGAGCAGCTCGCGGTAGCGCGCGAAGGCGTGCTCCAGCAGTTCGCGGGCCTGGCCGAACTTGGCCGTGCTGAGCAGCACCCCGGCGTACGTGCTGGTGGCGCGCAGGGTTTCCAGGTCCCGGTCGCCGCGCTCGGCCAGCAGCCGGTCGGCGACCGATTTGGCGAGGGTCTCGGCGCGCTTGAAGTGGCCGAGCATGCGCAGGGCGCCGCCGTAGTGGTAGCTGAGCTCGCGGACCTGGTCGTGGTCGTCGCCGAGCATCGCGCGCCACACGGCGTCGGTCTGCTCGGCGAGCCGCAGGCAGGTGCGGTACTCGCCGGCGAGGATCAGGTAGCGGAGGCAGTGCAGCAGGAAGGTCTGGATCCGCGGGTTGCTGCTGGTCAGGACGCCGGCGCTCTCCAGGTGCGGGATCAGCTCGGCGTACCGGGGCCACAGCCGGGAGTCGGAGGGGCGGCCCGGGTCGGCGGCGGCGAGGACCTGCCGGACGGCGCGCGAGAGCGGTTCGGCCTCCTCCTCGGAGAGGTTCTCGCGGACGATCCCGTGCACCATGCGGTGCAGCTGCACGGTCTCCAGGCCGCCGCCCTCCTCCACCGACAGGTCGGAGTATTCGAGGCGGACGACCGAGAACTGGACGAGCTTGTTGAGGGCGGCGTTCCACCGGATCTGGTCGTTGATCAGCCCGGCGAGCTGCTCGGGCACGTCGTCGGCGGGGAACTCCCGCAGCAGCCGCAGCGGCACCGGCCCGGGCGCGAAGAACACGAAGAGGCGCAGCAGGGCGAGCGCGTCGGGGAAGTTCTCGCGGACGTTGTTCAGCAGTATCGCGAGGGCGGTGGGGAAGGGCAGCGGGTAGTCGTCGGAGACGGTGACGGCTTCCCGGGAGTCCAGTCTGCGCTGGAGCAGGGCCAGGTAGTCGCCCACCGTCAGCGGGGAGTCGGCGAGCCAGCCGGCGGTCTGGTCGAGGGCGAGGGGGTAGTCCTCCAGGGCCTCGGCGAGCTGGTCGGCCTCCTCGCCGGTGAGGCGGCGGGCCCGGCGGCGGATGAAGGTGATCGACTCGGGCCGCGCGTACAGCGGGACTTCGAGGAGGCTGGTGTGCCGGGAGGCCCATTCGCGGTTGCGGGAGGTGATGATGACGTCGCCCGCGCCCGAGGGCAGCAGGTCGGTGAGGTCGTCGGGGTTGTCGCAGCCGTCGAAGACCACCAGCCAGCGGCTGTACGGGGAGCCGCGCCGCAGCGCCTCCAGGACGGCCCGGATCTGCTCGCCGTAGCTGCCGGCGCCGCGCGGCAGGCCCATCGCCGGGGCCAGGTCGGCGAGCCGCTCGCGCAGCGTGGGCCGGTCCTCGGCGGGGACCCACCACACCACGTCGTACTCGGAGGCGAAGCGGTACGCGTACTCGGTGGCGACCTGTGTCTTGCCCACCCCGGACAGCCCGAGCAGGGTGACGGTCGAGGCGCCGGGCGGGGCCTCGGCGAGGGCGGCGCGCAGCCGGCCGATGACGTCGTTGCGGCCGGTGAAGCGCGGGTTGCGGCGCGGGACCCGGCCCCAGATCTCGGGCGGGTCGTTGGGGAAGCGGGGGCCGCGGCGGCCGGTCTCGGCGCCGATCCGGTCGGTGGGAAGTTCGAGCCGGCGCAGCACCCGGTACTCCGCCTCGTACGCGTCCAGACCCCACAGGTCGGTCTTCTCCAGTACGGCGACGGCGCTGGGCAGCGGCGCGTCGGTGAGGCAGACGGCCGCGAACCGGTCGGGGTGGGCGTCGGCGACGGTGCGCAGGGCCGTGTTCCACTCCTCGTCGGTGTGGGCGGCGGCGGAGAAGTAGCGTTCGCTGAGGATGAGCAGGACCCGGCTGCCGCTGCGGGCCAGGTCGTCCAGGGCGGGGGCCAGGCCGGGGGTGGACTGCGGGTCCCAGCGGGCGAGGGCGACGCGGTGGCCGTGCTCCTCCAGGCGGTGGGCGATCCACACGGCCCAGGGCCGGTTGAACCCGGCGAAGCTGATGACGAAACGCTGCGGCTGCGCGGCTCCGTCGCGTTCTCGGTCCTGGCGAAGTCCGGTGGTCATGCGGCCGTCTCCCTGGCATCCGGGCGGTGGACGGGCTTGAAAGGTACCGCAGCGGACGGTCCGTCAGCCCTCTGCGAACGGGGCGAGTTCGGGGTGGAGCGCGCACCAGGCGCGGCGCTCCCGGTCGACGGCGCGGCGGGCGACGGCGTGCTGGTCGCCGGGCGGCGGCAGGTCGTCCATGGCCCGTTCCGCGACGGCCATGGCCGCGGTGAACTCCCGTCCGGCGGGGGTGAGTTGTGGATGCCGGTGGAGTGCGGGGAGCACGGCGGCGACCTGGGCGCGGATCCGGGCGTGCTGGGCCCAGGCGCCGCGCGCGCCGTAGAGGGCGGCGCGCTGCCAGTACCCGGCCAGGGCCAGGTGGGCGTACGCGCCGTGCAGGAGTCCCTCCAACGGGCGGGGGTCGCCGCGCCAGGGGGCCCAGTGGCGGGGCGTGCGGTCGGCGGTGTGCAGGGTCAGGATGTCGGCGAGGGCGGTCAGTTTGCCGTGCTGGACCTCGTGGACGAGGGTGGCGGCCAGCGCGGGCGGGGCCTGCGTACGGGCGAGGACGGACCCGGGGGCCGCGGGCAGGGTGGCGCCGCTGGAGCGGGAACCGCCGCCCAGTGGGACGACGGAGCGCAGCAGCAGGCCGATCTCCTCGGCGCGGGCGGTGTCGTACCGGTCGAGCAGGGTGAGCGCCCCGGACCACTGGGTGTCCCAGCGCTTGTGGCCCTTGGGGGTGAGCCGGCGGGCGGGGCGGACGGGCGCCGGGTGGGCGGGCCCCGGGGCCCGGTACGGGTCGAGGTCGTCGAGGGCGGTGCGGCCGCCGGGCAGGGAGTGCAGGCCGAGGGCGGCCGGGTCGTCGGGGTCCCAGCAGCCTTCGGTGAGGGCGAGCGGGCCGGGCCGGGCGGGGCGCAGCAGTCCGAGGGTGGGCAGGACGAGCCGGCCGTGCACGGGCCGCAGGGTGGCCTTGAAGGCGATCCCGGAGCGCAGGGCCGCGGCGACGGCGAGGGCTCCGAGGTGGCCGAGGTCGGCCGGGGGCCCGTACGGGGCGTGCAGCCGGCGCAGGGTCTCCTCGGCCCACACCCCGGTGGCCGGGTAGTGCAGTACGTCGCGGACGGCTTCGGGGTCGTGCCGTTCGGCTTCCTCCAGCAGGGCCCAGTGGTCGGCGGCCTCTCCCGCCCGGCCGCCGGGGGCGGCGTCGAGGACTCCGCGCAGCAGGACGAGCCGCTTGGAGCGGCGGATGTCGCGGACCAGGCGGGTGACGTCGGCGGAGGGCTCGGTGGACGCGAGGGCGCCCAGGACGGCGGAGGTGACGGTGAACCCGGTCAGGGGCGTGCTCATGAGGCGGCCGCCCGCCGGGGGTCCTGGCCGGCGGATAACGGGCCGAGCGGGCCGGGGGCGCCCGGGCCGAGCGGGCCGGCGGCGCCCGGTCCGGCGCCCCGCGCGGCGGCCGTGTGCAGAGCCGTCGCGATGTGACGGATGAGGACCTGGAGGTCGGCGCAGTACACGGAGGGCTGCCGGAAGCCCTCGCCGGCGCGGTAGCGGTGCGGGTAGTGGCCGCCGCCGCAGACCTCGACGAGTGCGCAGGCGCGGCAGCCGTCGGCGAGCGCCTCCCGGCCGAGCTGGCGGGCGGCGAGTCCGGGGTGGTCGAGGAACGCGTCGAAGCCGTGGCTCTCCACGGTCATCCCGGTGGCGGCCGCGCCCTCGTAGGCGGATTTGAGCGAGTCGGCCTGCTCGATGCCGCCGTCGGTCTCGATCACGGCGGTGGCGGCGGGGGCGAGGCCGAGGGTCTCGGTGGCGGCGGGCAGTCCGAGCAGCAGGGCGATGATCTCCTCGAAGATCCGGATCCGGGTCCGCAGCACCGCGTCGTGCCACCAGCGTTCGAAGACGGCGACGAGCCAGTCGGCGTACGGGGTGCGGGGCGGGTGGTGGCCGGGCGGCGGGGTGTTCCAGTTGGCCAGCGGGAGCAGCAGCCCGATGACCGGCGGGGCGAAGGCGAGCAGGGATTCGTACGTCTCCACCGGGTCCTGGGCGAGGTCGACGACGCAGAGCACCCCGGCGTAGCTCTCCGGGTGACGGGCGAGCAGGCGCAGGCCGCGGGCAGCGGCGGCGAACCCCGGGCGTCCGGTGCGGTCCACGCGGCGGGCGTTGTGCGCGGGCAGCCCGCCGTCGAGGCTGACGCCGACGCGGATCCCGGCGGCGGCGAGCGCGCCGAGCCGGCCCCGGGTGAGCAGGGTGCCGTTGGTCTGGACGGTGGCGGTGACCCGGGTCCCCGGCGAGGTCCGGGCGAGGGCGGCCCGTACGGCGTCGACCGGGGCGGCCAGTTCGGCGGGGGCGGTGAGCAGGGGTTCGCCGCCGTGCAGGACGAGGTCGACGCGGGCCAGGTCGTGGGCGGCGGCGTGCTCGGCGATGCGGGCGGCGGCGCGGGCGGCGGTGGCCGGGGACATGGCGGCGGGCTGGCCGCGCCAGCCCTGGTCGGCCATCTCGTACACGTAGCAGTAGGTGCAGGCGAGGTTGCAGCGGCTTCGGGTCTTGAGCACGAACTGCCGTACCGGATGCGGCCGGTGGCCCGCGGCGCGGAGCGCGGGAACGTCGAGCCGGGCGTACGGCCACGGCGCGTGGACGAGGTGGTTCCGCCGGGAGGGCGTCGATGGCGTCGAGGGTGTCGAGGGCAGCACGGCGTCGCTCGTGTCGTTCTGCCTCATCACCTGTACCTCCCGAGCCGCGAACGGTGCATCCCTGCCCGGCGGACGGCACCGGCTAACGGCGGAAACGGGACAACTGTGGCTGCTCTGCGTGGCCTTGGGACTGCGGTGCGTGAGGGGTCCGCGGTCAGGCCACCCCCGAGTCGAAGGCGTTGAGGATCTCCGCGGGGTGGGTGACCCGCTCCACCATGCCTTCGATGACCCGGGCCAGCACGGGGTGGTCGATCCCGCGCAGGGCGGCCAGATCGAACCCGGAGAGGTCCGGTAACTGCCCCGGGCAGGCGGAGCCCGCCGTGTCCACTTCGTGCTGCCGAGTCACCATGGGCTGCCCGTCCCCCTGTTGAGTCGCGTGTCGATGGTCCACTACCCACTTACGGGGGTCACAGCCCCGCCTCCAGGGTGCGGACCCGGGATCCCAGGGCCTCCCGCCGGTCGGCGGCCGGATCCCCCAGCCGGGTCCACAGCTCCAGCGCCGAGCGGTACGCGTCCAGCGCCGCCCGGGGCCGGGCCAGCCGTTCGAGCACCTCGCCGCGCAGCTCCTGTACGCGCGCCCCCAGCTCCACCGCCACGTCCCGGCGATCCTCGCGGTCCGCGGCCAGCGCGGAGCGCCAGGCCCGCCGGTAGGAGTCGGCCGCCCGGTCGAGCCGGTCCGGCGCCCGGGTGTGCGCGTGGATCTCCTGCTGGACGTCTCCGTGCTCGCGCCAGGCGCGGGCCTGCTCCAGCGGGCTGCGGCTCTGCCGGACGGCCAGTTCCAGCAGGTACTCCGCCTCCCGCAGGTCCACCACGTCCCCCTCGTACGCGTGCCGCAGCCGCAGCCCCTCCGCGAGCCGCACCAGCCGCTGCGCGGAGCGGGCGTCGGACTGCGGGACCGCGGCCCGGCTGTCGCGCAGCACCCGTACGGCCGCCGAGGTGAACCGCCGCCCGTCGGCGGCCCGCGCCCGGTCCAGCAGTACGTCGCCCCACTCGGGCAGCAGCTCCCCGTACGCCTCGGCGTCGCGCGGGATCAGCCGGCGGGCCCGGCCGTACGCCTCGGCCGCGTCCTCAAGGGCCACCGGCTGCGCGTCCCGCGCGTACCGGGCCCGGTGCACCCGCGCCAGGCACACCAGGGCGGCCAGCCGCAGCTCGGGGTCGCCGGTGGCTTCGGTCAGGGCCAGGCCGAGCTGCCCGGCCGCCTCCTCCAGCCGCGCCGGCAGGTACCGCAGGGCGGTGGCCAGCTCCACCCGTACGCGGGCGTCCGCCGTTCCCGAGGGCTCGGCGGCCAGCCCGGCCGCCAGGTGCTCGGCGGCCTGACCGGCCAGCGCCGTGCGCTCCGCCGGGTCGGGGGTGCGGGGCAGCAGGGCGAGCAGGACCCGGCCGAGGGCGGGCCGCACCGCCGGGTCGGAGGCGGGGGCTCCGGTCACCGCCTCCAGCGCGGAGCGCGCCTCGCGCAGCGCGCCCGTGTCCTCGCGGAGCTCGCCGAGGCGGACCAGGGTCTGCGCCCTGCGGACCACGCAGTCCAGGCGCAGCCGCGGGTCCAGCTCCGGGTCGGGGTCGCCGCCGACGGCCGCGAACTCCCGTTCCGCCGCGGCCAGCAGCTCGGGGTCCGGCTCGGCCGCCAGCGCCCGCTCGAACAGGATCCGGCCGAGCACGGCCCGGGCCGGCGGGGTGCCGAGTCCGGCCACCGCCCGCTCGGCCTCGGCGAGCAGTTCGGGGTCGCGCTGCCCGGCCCACAGCCGCAGCAGGACGGCGGCCAGCTCGCACTCCGCCTCGCCGGGCACGTCCCCGGGTCCGGCGGGGACGGCGACGGCCCGGCGCAGTACGGCGACGGCCTCGTACAGCCCGCGCGGGCCGCCGTCGCCCCCCTGACGGTCCTGCGCGGCGAGCCGGTCGCGGGCGGTGCGCACCGCCCAGGCCCGCCCGGGCGGGGGTACGACGGGCTCGGGGACGCCCGGTTCCCCGGCGGGCGGCCCGGGCAGGTAGCGCCGTACGACGCGGGCCGAGACCTCGGCGAAGGCCTGCGGGAGCCGCCCGGCGGGGACCCGCTCCTCGCCGCCCTCCTCGACCGGCGGGGCGCCGGTGAGCTGGGAGACGGCCAGGGCGGGGAAGTTCCGTACGCCCCGCCCGAAGTGCGCGAGCACGTACTCGGAGCAGTGCTTGAGCACCAGCGCGGCCTCGTCCCGGCCGAGCGGCCCGAGCAGGACGTCCTGGACCCCGGGCACGAACTCGTACCACTGCCCTGCGGCCTGACCGCGCCGCAGCAACCCGCTGAGCAGTACCTCCGCCAGGTCCGAGGGCTCCGAGTCGGGCAGCATCGTCCGCTGCACGAGGGCCATCACGGGCAGGGTCAGCGGGGCCGCCGACAGGTACACGGCGAGCTGTACGGCGCGCGGCGAGGCGGAGGCGCGGAAGCGGCGCACCAGCTCGCGCGGCGGGCGGACCGCGCGCGGCGGCGGGAGGGGTGCGGCGGGGTGGTCGGCGAGCACGCGGCCCACCTCGGCGGGGACGGGCCCGGTGCCGAGTCCGGCGACGAGTCGGGCCCAGGAGCCGAGCGCGATGGCGCTGGGCGGCAGGACGGGAACCATGAGCCCGCCGGTGTGCCGCCCGCCCCGGACCGGCCGGTCCGGGCGGAACCGCAGCTTCCCGGAGCCGCCCTCGGCGCGGGTGAGGACGCCGCGCTCGGTCGGCAGCCAGCTGCGGCTCCACAGCCGCTGCGGCAGCGGCTGGACGACGACGCAGGGGGTGCACTCGGCCCAGCGGTGCAGCAGCCGCTGGGCCTCGCCCTCGCGCCAGAGCGGGCCGGCGCAGTCGGAGACGACCATGGTCAGCGCCCGCCCGGTGGGGTCGCGCAGCTGGTCCCCGGAGCGCAGCCGGGCGCCGGGGCCGGGTCCGCGCCCGACGGCGGCCCGGCCGTCGCCGAGCCGGTGCAGGTAGTGCACCTGTACGTCGCGGAAGGCGCCGAGCCGCTCGCACACGGACCGCAGCTCCTCGAACATGTCGTGCCACACGGCCATCGACGGCGAGGCGTCCATGACGAGCCGTACGGTCGCCTCGCGCCGGCTCTCCGGCCGCAGTACGGGGATGACCAGCCCGAGGGCGCGGGCGCTGGCCTCGGCGGTGGCCGGCTCGTCGAGCACCAGTCGGGTGGGCGGGCCGGGCGGGCGGTGCCGCTGGAGGGCGCGCAGGGCCCGCTGGATTTCCAGGATCCGGGGCAGCGCGGCCGCGCCGGGCACGCGTACGGGCACTCCGGCGCCGGCGGGGAACTCGGCGGCCTCCTCCGCGACGGCCCCCAGCACCCGGGAGGCGTAGAGCCGCACGGGGTCCTCCGGCTCGGGCTCGGGCCGTACGGGCTCCTCCTCGGCCGGGGGTGCCTCGCCCGCTTTGCGCGGCCGCCGGGGC
Organism: Streptomyces sp. WM6372; assembly: GCF_001279655.1. NCBI lineage: Bacteria > Bacillati > Actinomycetota > Actinomycetes > Kitasatosporales > Streptomycetaceae > Streptomyces > Streptomyces sp. WM6372. The sequence continues at coordinate 20,105 of NZ_LGDB01000196.1, forward strand.
GGGGCGGTGCGGTCCCGGCCGGGGGCGGCGGAGCCGGTCGGTGCGATCCGCCCGGCCAGCCACAGGGCGTCGGCGAGCTCCTCGGCGGTGGGGTCGAGCCCGGCGGCGCGCAGCAGCCCGGCGAGGTCGCGCAGGGCGGCGGGGACGGGTGCCGGGCCGGCCGTCGCGGAGGGGGCGGGCCCGGAGGAGACGGGTCCGGAGGAAGCGGGCAGGGGTGGCCGGTCCGTGGACACGGGCGCTCACCTCGGGCGGTCGAGGCGCTGGATGAGCAGGTCGGCGAGGTCCTCCCGGGTGGGCGGGGCGGCGTAGTGGGTGAGGTAGATGGCGTTCAGCAGCTGGTCGGCGGCGACGAGTTCGGACTGGGAGCGGCTGAGGAACTCCCGGATCAGGTCGGCCCCGAGCTGGGCGGCCTCCTCGCCGAGGTGCGCGCGGACCATCGTGGCGAGGCGTTTCTCGCCGGGCTGCCCGAGCTTGAGCTGGATGCAGCGGCGCAGCAGGGCGGCCGGGAAGTCCCGTTCGCCGTTGCTGGTCAGGATGATGAAGGGGAAGGCCCGGCAGCGCACGCGGCCGCCCCGGACGGTGACCTTCGCCCCGTCGTCGGTGAGCACCGTCACCTCGGGCTCGGTGTCGGCGACGCGTTCGAGCTCGGGGAGGGCGAACTCGCCCTCCTCCAGGACGTTCAGGAGGTCGTTGGGCAGGTCGATGTCGCTCTTGTCGAGCTCGTCGATGAGCAGGACACGGGGGCGTTCGGTGGGCAGCAGGGCCGTGCCGAGGGGACCGAGGCGGATGTACCTCCCGATGCCCGGCGGCGTGCCGGGGCCGGGGGGCGTGCCGGGGCCCGCGCCCGTTGAGCCGCCGCTCGCGGCGATCTGTACGTCCTGGAGCCGGGCGATGGCGTCGTAGCGGTACAGGCCCTCCTGGAGCACGGTCCGCGAGACCACCGGCCAGCGCAGCACCCGGCCGAGTTTCAGCTCGTGGGCGACGGCGTGCGCGAGGGTGGACTTCCCGGTGCCGGGGTAGCCGGTCACCAGCAGCGGCCGGCGCAGGTACAGGGCCGCGTTGATGGCCTCCAGCTCCTCGGGCTCGGGCCGGTGAAGCTCCGCGGCCTGCCGGTGCGCGCCGAGGCGCCGGGCGACGTTGCCGTCGGCGGTGTCCGCCGGTCCCCCGGGCTCGCCGACGGGGCCGCCGTCGAAATCCCGCCACGGCGGCGGATCGGGCAGGGCCTCGATCCCGTCGTGGGGTTCGCCGACCCCCCGGTAGATGAGCCATTCCTCGTTCACGCCTGCTCCCCTCCCCCTCCCGCCCGTCACAGGTCGCCCTGCAGCGGCTCGTCTTCGGGCAGCGCCCGGGCCGGGTCCTCCCATACGAGGGCCATCCCGTCCGCCCAGTACGCGTCGGGGTCGGCCCCGTGCGCGCGTGCCCGCAGTGCCTGGAGCCGGACCGGCAGCGGCGCTCCCCGCGCCGCCTCCGTCAGCTCCTCGCGCAGCCCGCGGTGGAACGGCGCGCAGTCGGCCGCCGGGTCGTCCGGGGGCCGCCGGGTGACGGCCACTCCGTATCCGGCGTCCCGGACCCCGTACAGGGAGCCGCGGGTGGGCTCCGCGTCGGCGGCCCGGCAGTGCACGGGCACGGTGTTGTCCGGCAGTGCGTCGAGCCATTCCGGCGCCGGGGTCCTGGGGCGGCCGCGGTCGCAGTCGGCCCGCTCGTCGGCCAGCGGGCCGGCCTGGACGCGGGTCCAGCGGTCGGCCCGGCGGTGGTCGGCCTCGTCGTCGTTCGGGATCCCGCCGGTCCCGGCCGGATAGCGGAACACCACCGGCCGCTGGACGCCGATCGGGGTGCGGCCGGCGACCGTCCAGGTGTCCACGGGCAGGCCGAACAGCTCGGGCGCCACGGCGACTTCGAGGAGGGCCGCCGCGTCGTGGGTGTCGCAGCGCCGGAAGGCCTCGGCGAGCGGGACCCGCAGCGCTTCGGCGAGACCGGCCCGGGTGGCCCGTACGCCCGAGTCCACCGGGGTCACCCGGCCGGGGTGGGCGGGCCCGTAGAGCACCGAGACGCGCCAGTCGTAGACGTCCTCCCAGCCGTGCGCCCAGGCCTCCAGCAGGACGGAGGGCCCCTGGGGCAGGGCGCCGGTCGGCCGGGTGTGCCCGTACGGATGGCGGTCGGCCCGGGCGCGGCGGCGCCGGTCGCGCTGCGCGAGGCCCTGTTCGTGCCGCTCGCCCAACTCCCGCCGCAGGGGGCGCCACAGCCGCTCGGCGGTGGCCCGTACCCAGTCCCACAGCTCTTCGTCGGCGCCGGGGGCGGGCGGCTCGCGGTGGTCGGCGACGCTGACGTCGGTCGCGTACCGGAGCATCGCGGCGGCCTCGCCGGCGCCGCCCGGCGGGTCGTGCAGCATGCCGAGGCCGTCCCGCCAGCTGAGCGGGGCCGGCAGGCCGGGGTCCGGCTCCTCGCCGCGGGCCGCCTCGACCAGGGCGCGGACGGCCTCCGAGGAGGGCGGCGGGGGCAGTTCGGCCAGCAGCCCGCACAGGGTGGTGCGTTCGGCGGCGGTGAGCCGTCTGCGGCCCTCGTACGGGTCCTCGCGGACCGGGAGCTCGTCGTGGACGTCGGTCCAGGTGCGGCGGCTGCCCCGGTCGCTCAGGTGCTGGTCGTAGTGGTACAGGTCGTGGGCCTGCATGACGCGGCGGTAGAGCCCGACCTGGCCGGTGGCGGCCAGCGGCAGGGTCCGTAACTGCACGACGGAGACGGCGAGTCCGCCGCCGCCGCTGTTCCGGCGGGCCTTGACCACGCCGACGACCTCGCCGCGGGCCAGGTCCACGACCGGGCCGCCGGACATGCCGGGCTCGATCTCGTCGTCGTCGCCGAGGCGCAGGGCGGCGCCGCCGGCGGCGGTGCCGCGCAGCCGGGTGGTGCGGCCGGTGATCTCGGGGGCGCCGAGGTCCTCGGTGCAGCCGAAGTAGGCGACCTCGTCGAGGCGCGGTCTGCCGCGGTCGGTGAGCCGTACGCAGGCGTGCGTGATCGGCGCGAGGACCCGGACCAGCGCCAGGTCGGGCAGGTCCCACAGGGCGCGGCGGGCGGGGCGGCGCTCCTCCAGCCGCTCGGGCAGGACGCACTCGACGCGGCCGGTGACGGTGCCGGTGGCGCCATCGGCGCCGGAGGAGAAGGTGATGCCGAGCTCACGCCCCACGAGACGCACCGCTGCACCCCCTTCACCGACGACGTGCGCGCACGTCAGGACCCAGCCCGGGGCGATGAAGAAGCCACTCCCCCAGGTGGGACCGGTCCCATGGGGTGCATACCCGTCCGGGGCCGCGTGGACGCGCACGGTGGCCGCCTGGACGAGGGGTTCGAGGAGCTCGAAGGCGCGCGCGGTGCCGCCCGTGCGCCCGTCCGGCATCCCCTGCCCCCTCAGGTGTGGAGGCCGTCCAGGCTAGCGCCGGGGCCCGCAAGAGGGGAGGTCTCGCCGGGTATGCGGATTATCCTGGCGGGAAACGTCCCCTGCACACCTTCATCACGGCACGGAGCCCGACTTGTACTTCACCGATCGCGGCATCGAGGAGCTGGAGAAGCGGCGCGGCGAGGAGGAGGTCACCTTCGAGTGGCTCGCCGAGCAGCTGCGCACCTTCGTCGACCTCAACCCGGACTTCGAGGTCCCGGTGGAACGCCTGGCCACCTGGCTCGCCCGCCTGGACGACGAGGACGACGAGGACGAATAGTCCACACGTGGGACGCGCCG
>NZ_LGDB01000197.1:0-74576 GCF_001279655.1 Streptomyces sp. WM6372
GGGACGCGCCGGGATCAGGCGGCCTTGGTCTCCCAGAAGATGCGGTCGATCTCGGCGATGAGCTCGAGCGCCTTCTGGCCGGTCGCCGGGTCGTTCGACGCCTTGGCGGCCGAGAGGGCCTTCAGGGTGTCGTTGACCAGGGTGTGCAGCTGCGGGTACTTCTCGAAGTGCGGGGGCTTGAAGTAGTCGCTCCACAGCACCGAGACGTGGTGCTTGGCGAGCTCGGCGCGCTGCTCCTTGATGGTGATGGCGCGCGCGCGGAAGTCGGCGTCCTCGTTGGCCTGGTACTTCTCCTGGACGGCCTTGACGGACTCGGCCTCGATGCGGGCCTGGGCAGGGTCGTACACGCCGCACGGAAGATCGCAGTGGGCGGAGACCTTCGCCTTGGGGGCGAAGAGGCGGGAAAGCATGGAGTTTGTCCTCCTCGTGATCGTCTTCTCAAGAGGGGAGATTACTCCGTGGGACAGGGGATTTCGCGAGCGGCCCCAGGGGCTTAGGACAAAAGTCCAGGGTGGCGTCCGGACCGGTGAGCGAATGTACGGGAGGCTGCGGCAGCATGCGCAGTGAGGCGAGAGCGGGCGAGGAGGTCGCGCATGGTGGAGAGAAGGCACTCGCGGATGGCGTTCGAGGTACTGGAGGTGGCGGGACCCTCGATGGTGCCGACGCTGCTGCACGGGGACCGGCTGGTGGTCCGGTACGGGGCCGTCGTGCGCCCGGGTGACGTGGTGGTGCTGCGCCACCCGTTCCAGCAGGACCTGTTGGTGGTCAAGCGGGCGGTGGAGCGGCGGCCGGGCGGCTGGTGGGTGCTCGGGGACAACCCGTACAACGAGACCGGCGACAGCACCGACTACGGGACGGTGCCCGAGGAGCTGGTGCTGGCGACGGCGGTGCTGCGCTTCCGGCCGCGCGCGGCGGATCAGAGTTCGCTGAGGGCGCGGCTGTCCTGGGCCGCGTCGGCGCTGCGGCCGCTCTGGCCGGACGCCTCGGCTTCGAGACGTTTGCGGGCCCGGTAGGCGGCCACGTTGGCGCGGGTGGCGCAGCGGTCGGAGCAGTAGCGCCGGGAGCGGTTGGTGGAGGTGTCGAGGTAGGCGTTGCGGCAGGGCGCGGCCTGGCACAGGCCGAGGCGGTCGGGGCCGTGCTCGGTGAGGTGGAAGGCCAGGCCGAAGGACGCGATCGCGGCGTAGCCGGCGGAGGCGTTCGAGGGGTGGTCGGCGAGGTGGATGTGCCAGTTGGGGCGGCCCTCGTCGTCGAGGTACTCGTGGCCGGAGACCTGCGGGCTGACGGGGAACTCCATGAGCAGGGAGTTCAGCAGGTCGACCGCGAGCACGTGGTCGCCGCCGTCGGCGGCCTCGAAGACGGCGCGCAGCCGGCCGCGGACGTTGCGGAAGCGGGTGACGTCGGTGTCGGTGACGCGCCGGGCCATCTGCGCGCTGGCGCCGAAGAGGCCCCGGACGGCGTCCACCGAGGTCAGCGAGTCCTTGTTGCGGGCCGGCTCCTCGGTGTTGACCAGGCGCACGGCATAGTCCGAGTAATGGGCCAGTTCCACTTGTAGTCCTTACGGCTGCGGATTAGGGTCTCGAAGTAACGGCCGAGACTTATTCGAGGGTATTACGACTGGAGGGTGAGCGATGGCGGAGACCACGACCGACTGGCAGGCCTGGCAGGAGAGCTGGGACCGGCAGCAGGAGTGGTACATGCCCGACCGCGAGGAGCGGTTCCGGGTGATGCTGGACATGGTCGAGGCACTGGTGGGACCCACCCCCCGGGTGCTGGATCTGGCGTGCGGTACGGGAAGTATTACGGACCGCGTCTTCCGGCGGTTCCCGCAGTCCACCAGTACGGGCGTCGATCTCGACCCGGCGCTGTTGACCATCGCACGGGGCCACTTCGACGGCGACAGCCGTGTCACGTTCGTCACCGCGGACCTCAAGGACCCCGACTGGACCTCGGCGCTCCCGTACGACACGTACGACGCCGTCCTGACGGCCACCGCCCTGCACTGGCTGCACTCCCCGCAGCTCGCCGTGGTGTACGGGCAGCTCGCCCCGCTGCTGCGCGAGGGCGGGGTCTTCATGAACGCCGACCACATGCCCGACGCGGCGACCCCGCGCATCAACGCCGCCGAGCGCGCCCACCGGCACGCCGCGATGGACCGGGCGCGCGCGTCCGGCGCGCTGGACTGGGCCGACTGGTGGGCCCTCGCGGCCGCCGACCCGGTGCTCGCCGAGCCGACGAAGCGCCGGTACGAGATCTACGGCGAGCACGCCGACGGGGACACCCCCGACGCCGCCTGGCACGTGCGGACCCTGCGCGGGGCGGGCTTCGCGGAGGCCCGGACGGTGTGGCGCTCGCCCTCGGACGCACTGGTCCTGGGCCTGAAGTAGTGCCCTTGTAGGAAAGTGAGAACTTTCCGCGACGCGCGAGAGGGGCGGTACGGGAATCCCGTACCGCCCCTCTCGTCCGTTCGCCGTGCTTACAGCACCTTGGACAGGAACGCCTTCGTGCGGTCGTGCTGGGGGTTGCCGAGCACCTCGCGCGGGTGGCCGGATTCGACCACGACGCCGCCGTCCATGAAGACGAGGTTGTCGCCGACCTCGCGGGCGAAGCCCATCTCGTGGGTCACCACGATCATGGTCATGCCCGACTCGGCCAGGTCCCGCATGACGTCGAGGACGTCGCCGACGAGCTCCGGGTCGAGCGCCGAGGTGGGCTCGTCGAAGAGCATCAGCTTCGGCTCCATGGCCAGCGCGCGGGCGATCGCCACGCGCTGCTGCTGGCCGCCGGAGAGCTGCGAGGGGTAGTTCCCGCCCTTGTCGCCCAGGCCCACGCGGTCGAGCAGGCGCACGGCGCGCTCGCGCGCCACCGCCTTGGACTCGCCCTTGACCATGACGGGGGCTTCCATGACGTTCTCTATGGCCGTCATGTGCGGGAAGAGGTTGAAGCGCTGGAAGACCATGCCGATCTCGCGGCGCTGGGCCGCGACCTCGCTGTCCTTCAGCTCGTAGAGCTTGTCGCCCTTCTGCTTGTAGCCCACCAGCTGGCCGTCCACGGAGAGGCGGCCGGAGTTGATGCGCTCCAGGTGGTTGATGCACCGCAGGAAGGTCGACTTGCCGGAGCCGGACGGGCCGACCAGGCAGAAGACCTCGCGCGGCGCGACCTCGAGGTCGATGCCCCGCAGGATGTGGGCGGCACCGTACGACTTGTGGACGCCCTCGGCCTTGACCATCGGCTGAGCGGTCATCGCGCGACCTCCGTACGGCGGAACATGTTCAGGTTGGCCTTCAGACGCTGGAACGGCGTCGGCGGCAGGTTCCGCGTGGAACCACGGGCGAAGCGGCGCTCCAGGTAGTACTGGCCGACGCTGAACACACTGGTCAGGGCCAGGTACCAGAAGGAGGCCACGAACAGCATCTCCATGATGGCACCGGCCGTGTTGCCGATGTTCGACGAAGCCCGCAGGAGTTCCGTGTACTGCACCGCCGAGACCAGGGAGGAGGTCTTCAGCATGTTGATGAACTCGTTGCCCGTCGGCGGGATGATCACGCGCATCGCCTGCGGGAGCACGATCCGGCGCATGGTCTTCGTCTGCGGCATGCCGAGCGCGTGGGCGGCCTCGGTCTGGCCCTCGTCGACCGACTGGATGCCGGCCCGGACGATCTCCGCCATGTACGCGCCCTCGTTCAGGCCGAGGCCCAGGAGGGCGACCATGAACGGGGTCATGATGTCGACGGTCTCGTTCTTGTAGATCGGACCGAGGTTGATGTACTGGAAGATCAGCGACAGGTTGAACCACACCAGCAGCTGGACGTACACCGGGGTACCGCGGAAGAACCAGATGTAGAGCCAGGAGACGGCGCCCGTCACCGGGTTCTTGGAAAGCCGCATCACCGCGAACAGGATGCCGAGCACGAGGCCCAGCGCCATGGCCGACACGCTGATGATCACGGTGTTGCCGAGACCGCTCAGAACAGCCGGGTCGAACAGCTTGTCGCCGACCGTTGCCCAGATGACGTTGCCGTTGGCGAACGCGTAGACGAGCCAGACGAGCAGCGCGACGACGACGACGCCGCTGACCCAGCGGCCGTAGTGCCGTACCGGAATTGCCTTGATGGCCTCGTACGGGAGGCCCGAGGCGCCGGGTCCGGCCGGCGGGTTCTCGGCCGGACCCTTTTCGATCTTGTCAGTCACAATGACTGCCCTTCAGTGGAGCGTGGAGCGCGGGACTTACTGACCTGCGTTGACCGTCGCGGACTTGACGGCACTGTCCTGCACGTTCCACTTCTCCAGCGCCTTGGCGTAGGAGCCGTCCTTGATCGCGGCGTCGAGTGCCTGCTTGAGGGCGTCGCGGAGCTGGGTGTTCTCCTTGCTCACGCCGATGCCGAAGAGGCCGACGCCGCTCTGCTGGCCGGCGATCTCGAAGTCGTTGCCGCCACCGGAGGTCTTCACCGTGTAGGCGGCGACCGGGTAGTCGTTCAGGTCGGCGACGGCGCCGCCGGCCTTGACGCGGGTCTGCGCCTCGGCGTCGGTGTCGAAGGCCTGGATGGTGAGCTTCTTGTCGCCGCACTTCTCGGCCTGGGCCTTGAAGGCGTCCTCGTAGGTGGTGCCGCGCTGGACGGCCACCGTCTTGCCGCAGAGGTCGTCCAGGGACTTGATGCCCTCGGGGTTGCCCTTCTTGACGAGGAGCGAGAGGCCGGAGGAGAAGTAGTCGACGAAGTCGATCCCCTTGCCGATCTTCTGGCCCTTGTCGTCGAGGCCCTCCTGGCGCTGCTTGTTGTCGGTGATCGACGACATGATCGCGTCTTCGCGGCCGGTGTAGATCGAGGTGATCAGGCCGTCGAAGGTGCCCGCGGTGAACTGCATCTTCACACCGAGCTGCTTGGCGAGCGCCTCGGCGATGTCGGGGTCGACACCGACGATCTTGCCGCCCTCGACGAACTCCATCGGGGCGTAGGCGGAGTCCGTACCGATCTTGATGACACCGGCGTCCTGGATCTTCTTCGGCAGGGCCGAGAAGAGCGGGGCGGAGCTGTCCTTCGACGTACCGCCGGAGGGGGTCGACGAGGCGCCCTTGTCCGTCTGGTCGCCACAGCCGGTGAGGATCAGGGCTCCGGCGACCGCGATCGCGCCGACCGCGGCGATCCGGGACCGGGCGGCGGTCGTACGACGGGTGGTGCTTGCGGTCATGAGCTGGTTCCTCCGGCTGGCTGGTGGAGCATCCGAGAACGGTCGGGCACGCACCTTCGAGTGTCGCGACCTCGTGTGATTACGGCATCTTGCCATTCGGACTGACGCATTCAGGCAGTTCGTCAGGTCAAAATCGGATAACGGGTGGGCCGGGGTACCCAACAGGACTGCGGAATGGGGGGTTCTGGGCCGCAGGAACCGCTGCCACCTGGCCTTTTTGACGGAGTATTTGCGGTCCGTCTCGTCCATTGGACAGAGTCGTTTGGACCTTTCGCCGAAAACAGGACAAGAGGTCTACAGTCGAGCAGGAATCGACTCGTCTGGGTGAGCGTTCTTCGGGTACAACGGATCCTTACACCCCTCATCCGGGGCTCAGGGCGCGCGTGCGGCGCGCCCGCGCGTACGAACCTCCCCTTCGCGGAGACGGGCCAACCGTCGATGCGGAGTACGGACGCGGTGCCCGCCCACCCCTTAACCAGGTGTGGTCACCCTCAACGATTCAAAGACTTAAGGGGCCAAGAAAGTGGCAGCGGAGATCGTCAATCCTCGCAGCGACAGCGCGACGGACAACAACCCGGACGCGGTGTTCGCACTGCACCGGGGCGGCAAGATGGCCATCCAGGCCACGGTGCCGGTCCAGAACAAGGACGACCTGTCCCTCGCGTACACGCCCGGCGTGGCGAAGGTCTGCAGCGCCATCGCGGAGCAGCCCGAACTGGTGAACGAGTACACCTGGAAGTCGAACGTGGTCGCCGTCGTCACCGACGGTACGGCCGTGCTCGGACTCGGTGACATCGGTCCCGAGGCCTCCCTCCCCGTGATGGAGGGCAAGGCCATCCTGTTCAAGCAGTTCGGCGGTGTGGACGCGGTGCCGATCGCGCTCGCGACCAAGGACGCGGACGAGATCGTCGAGACGGTCATCCGTCTGGCTCCGTCCTTCGGCGGGGTGAACCTGGAGGACATCTCCGCCCCCCGCTGCTTCGAGATCGAGCGCCGGCTCCAGGAAGCCCTGGACATCCCGATCTTCCACGACGACCAGCACGGCACGGCGATCGTGACCCTGGCCGCCCTGCGGAACGCCGCGAAGCTGACCGGGCGCACGCTCGGCGACCTGCGCGCCGTGATCTCGGGTGCGGGCGCGGCGGGCATCGCCATCGCCAAGATCCTCGTGGACGCGGGCATCGGCGACGTGTGCGTCACCGACCGCAAGGGCGTCGTCTCCGCGGACCGCTCCGACCTGACGGACGTCAAGGCGGAGATCGCGGGCCTGACGAACAGGACCGGCCAGACCGGCTCCCTGGAAACGGCTCTGAACGGCGCGGACGTGTTCATCGGCGTCTCGGGCGGCACCGTGCCCGAGGAGGCGGTGGCCTCGATGGCGAAGGACGCCTTCGTCTTCGCCATGGCCAACCCGAACCCGGAGGTCCACCCGGACGTCGCGCACAAGTACGCGGCGGTCGTGGCCACGGGCCGTTCGGACTTCCCGAACCAGATCAACAACGTGCTGGCGTTCCCGGGCATCTTCGCGGGCGCCCTGAAGGTCCGCGCCAGCCGGATCACCGAGGGCATGAAGATCGCCGCCGCCGACGCCATCGCCGGTGTCGTGGGTGACGAGCTCGCCGCCGACTACGTGATCCCGTCGCCGTTCGACCCGCGCGTCGCCGAGGCCGTCGCGGCCGCGGTCGCGGCGGCGGCCAAGGCCGACGGCGTGGCCCGCCTGGCCTGACCCGGCAGCAGCAGCGGAAGAGGGGCCCGGCCGGATGTCCATCCGGCCGGGCCCCTCTTCCGTTGTGGCACACCCTCCCCGCCCCCGAGCCGGGAGGGGATGCGCCGCCTCAGCTCCTCCGCGAAGCTGACGCTTCGCCAATGAGAATCCGGCCACAAGGTGGCAGGCTCATGACGAGCCGGGCGGCATGGCGTGAATATTACCGCCACCCCAGGCTCGATCCTTACGTTCCGCTTCCCTCTTTCGGACGCACAAGACCGCACGTCGCACGCTTAGTTGAGGACGCAACGAAAGATTCCGTTCGACTTTCGGACAGTCCAGTACGGACGCGGGAACACCCCCGCCCGGTTCCCGCCGGCGGCCACCGATCCGTACGGGCCGCCGTGCGACGAAGGCCTCACCGGCACGGCCCCGACAGGTATGGCCCGACGCGCTACCGGACGGTAGCGTCGCGGCATGTTCGCTGCCTACGCCGCCCGAATCGACCGTGACCAGCCGCTGAGCGGCCTCGTGCTGGGCGAGCGCCCGGCCCCCGAGGCCCGCCCCGGCTGGGTGACCGTGAACGTCAAGGCCGCCTCCCTCAACCACCACGACCTGTGGTCGCTGCGCGGGGTCGGCCTCGGCGAGGACAAACTCCCGATGATCCTCGGCTGCGACGCCGCCGGCATCGACCAGGACGGCAACGAGGTCGTCCTGCACTCCGTGATCGGCCAGAGCGGCCACGGGGTCGGCCCCGACGAGCCGCGCTCGATCCTGACCGAGCGGTACCAGGGCACCTTCGCCGAGCAGGTGACCGTCCCGGCCTGGAACGTCCTGCGCAAGCCCGCCGAGCTGTCGTTCGAGGAGGCCGCGTGCCTGCCGACGGCATGGCTGACGGCGTACCGGATGCTGTTCACCAACGCGGGCGTGCGCCCCGGCGACTCGGTACTGGTGCAGGGCGCGGGCGGCGGGGTCGCGACCGCCGCCATCGTCCTCGGCAAGGCGGCGGGCCTGCGCGTCTTCGCCACCAGCCGGGACGAGGCCAAGCGCAAGCGGGCGGTGGAGCTGGGCGCGGTGGAGGCGTACGAGCCGGGCGCGCGGCTGCCGCAGCGGGTGGACGCGGTGATCGAGACGGTCGGCGCGGCCACCTGGTCGCACTCGGTCAAGTCGCTGCGCCCCGGCGGCACCCTGGTCATCTCGGGTGCCACGAGCGGGGACCGGCCGGCGCACGCCGAGCTGACGCGGATCTTCTTCCTGGAGCTCAAGGTGGTCGGCTCGACGATGGGATCGAAGGACGAGCTGGAGGACCTGCTGGCCTTCTGCGCGGCGACGGGGGTGCGGCCGGTGATCGACGAGGTGCTGCCGCTGGACCGGGCGCGGGAGGGCTTCGAGAAGCTGGAGGCGGGCGATCTGTTCGGAAAGATCGTCCTGACCGTGTAGGCGCCGGCCGGATTGTCAATGTCAGTTGACGCCATCATGCCTGTCAACCTACATTGACAGGCATGACAGAAGCGACCGATCTCGCCGAACGGGCCGGTGACCGCGATCCGCGGGTGGGCCTGCGTGCCGTGGCCGCCCTCCGCAGGCTGCTGGAGCAGCTGGAGGCCGTGCAGGTGCGCAGCGCCCGCGCCCAGGGGTGGTCCTGGCAGGAGATCGCGGCCGAGCTGGGCGTCAGCCGGCAGGCCGTACACAAGAAGCACGGGAGGGTCTGATGTTCGAACGCTTCACGCAGGACGCCAGGGACACCGTGGTGGACGCCGTGGCCGGGGCCCGGCAGGCGGGGGCCGCCACGGTCACCGAGGAACACCTGCTCCTGGCCCTGCTGGAACGGGGCGCGCTGGACCCGCTGGGCGTGGACCGCGCCGCGATGGCGGCGGACCTCGCCACGGCCCGCCGCCGGGGCGGCATGTCCCGGGCGGACGAGGAGGCCCTCGCGGGCCTCGGCATCGACCTGACCGCGATCCTCTCCCGGGTCGAGGAGGCCCACGGCGAGGGCGTACTGGCCGCCGCGGCCCCGCGGCGGCGGACCCTGGGCTCCTCGCTCCGCTCGGCGCTGGGCCGCCCGGAGCCGGTGAGCCGGCACGTTCCCTTGGCGCAGGGCGCGAAGAAGACCCTGGAGCAGTCCCTGCGCATCGCGCTGGGCCGCCACGACCGCCACATCGCCACCGTGCACCTGCTGCTGGCCCTGCTCTCGCGCCCGGGCACGGCCGCCGAGGTCCTGGCGGACCACGGCGTCACGTACGCGGGGGCCGAGGCGGGGCTGACGGCGGGCTGACGCGCGACCTGTCGCGCCGGGCGGGTGGGGCGGGCGGGCGCGGCCGGCGGGCGCTGCCGGCGGGCGCTGCGCCCGGCCCCGCGGGCCTACCGCTTCGGCCGGAGCGTCTCGGCGAGGCGGTCCGCGGCCGCCGCGAGGTGGGCGCGGGCCTCGGCCAGCTTGGCCGGGGTGACGCCGTGGTCGCGGGCCGCGTCGCGGACGTCGTCGCGGAAGCGGTCGAGCAGCCGGTCCAGGTCACGGGCCGGGTCGCCGGTGGGGGCGAGGTCCTCGGCCCAGCGCGGGCCGGCGGCCGTACTGGCGGAGGCGGAGGCGGCATCCGTGGTCGCGGTGGTGTCCTTGCCGGTGCCGCCGAGCCAGCTGCCGGCCAGATTGCCCAGCACCCCGCCGGACTTCGCGAACTGCTCCTGGAACTGGACCGCGATCCGCATGACCTCCTCGCGCGCCCGCTCCTGCGCCTCCTTGGCCTGGCGGCGGGCCTGCTGGGCCTCCTCGCGGGCCCGGCGGCTCTCGTCCTTCGCCCGGCGCGCCTGCTCCTTCCACTCCTGCTTGGCCTTGCGCAGCTCCTCCTTGGCCGCCGCCCAGGACGCGTCCTCGACCGGGGCCGCCGACGCGGAGGCCGCGGCCCGCATCTCGCGGCGCAGCGCGCCCGCCGCGCCCCGTACGTCGTCGCGGATCTCGGCGGCCAGTTCGGAGACCGAGTCGCGGATCTCCAGCTCCAGGTCCGCGAGTTCACCGCCGCGGTCGGCCAGTTCGGCCCGGCCCGCGTCGGTGATGGAGTACACCTTGCGCCCGCCTTCGGTGGCGTACGTGACCAGACCCTCGGCCTCCAGCTTGGCCAGCCGGGGGTACACGGTGCCCGCGGAGGGCGCGTACAGGCCCTGGAACCTCTCCTCCAGCAGGCGGATCACCTCGTAGCCGTGCCGCGGGGCCTCGTCCAGCAGCTTGAGCAGGTAGAGGCGGAGGCGGCCGTGGGCGAAGACGGGCGGCATGTCAGAGCACCTTCTTGTCGAGCACGAGGGGGGCGGCTGAGCCCTCGTCGGACGGGGCGTCGGCGGCCGGGCGGCGCAGCAGGGCGATGGAACCCGAGACGGTGGTGGCCCGCAGGGTTCCGGTGCCTGCGCCGAGCGTGCCGGCGATGCGCTTGGCGGCGAAGTGGCCGGAGACGAGCAGGTCCTCGAAGGCGTTGGATACGCCACCGGTGGCCGTGTTCGCCTCCACCCGCGCGTCCGCGGGGTGCGGGAGGCGGATGGCGACCTGCCCGGAGACGGAGTTCAGGGAGATGTCCACGGGGCGCGGGGCGGCCGGGTCGAGGGCGAGGTCGATGAGCATGTCGCCGCTGACCGAGTCGGCCCGTACGCTGCCGCCCGCGCCGTCGACGACGGTCAGGCCGCCGGAGACGGAGTGGAAGCCGAGCTCGCCGGTGACGGACTGGGCCTCGACGCTGCCGGAGACGGTGTTCGCGCCGACCTTGCCGGACAGGCCGACCAGCGTGACGTCGCCGGAGACCCCGTGGACGTCGGTACCGGCGGCGATGCCGGAGACGACCGCTGCGGCGCCGACGACCGCGAGCTGCACGCGGGTGGCGGCGGGGACGGTGAGGGTGACGGTGGCGCTGCGCTCCCAGGCCTTGCGGCCGAGACCCGTGCGGGTCCAGGACTTCCAGGGCTTGGCCTCCAGCCACTCCTTGAAGCCCTGGGAGCCGTTCCAGGGGAGGTCCTCGTAGGAGACGGTGAGGGTGCCGCCCTCCTGCACGACGTACAGCGGCGGCCCGTCGACCGCGGCCACCTCCAGCCGGGCCGGGCCCTCGTCGGCGACGACGTTGACCGTCCCGCCCACGACACGGACGCGGAGCTCGGTCACCGGCTCCTCGAAGGTGAGCTTCTGCGGTTCGGCGACCGACCACGTCTTCTGCTCTGCCATGGTGCTGATCCTCCTCGGCGTACGGACACGGCACGCAACATATCGCGTCTTCTGATGAACACGATATATCGCGGTACGCCGAAGTCAAGCGTGCGCCCTGTCGCAGGTCCGGGATCCGGTGCCGATCGGGGGCAGCCGTCAGCGACCCCGCGCCTCGGACGGACGGCGGGGCTGGTGTCGCGTTGTATCGCGGCTAAGCCGCCAGGAGGGGACTTTCGTGGTGGTGGAGCCAGGCGCGGTAGGGGGGCGTGCGCAGCGCGGCTTCGCGGTAGGCGGCGCGGAGGTCCTCGAAGACCTCGGCGTGGGCGCCCGGGCGGGTGGCCAGCAGCAGCCGGACCGCCAGGGGGTCGCCGGAGAGCGGGCGGATCGCCATGTCGTCGCGCGGCCCCGACGTCGGCTGGCAGGGGGCGACCGCCTCGCCGGAGACGATCAGCGAGGTCGCGGTGTGGTAGTCGGCGTGCAGCCCCGGGGGGTCCAGCCCGGCCCCGGCGAACACCCGCCGCAGGCCGTCCCATTCGCCGTCCACGGAGGGGTCGACCGTCCACCGGTCCGCCGCCAGGTCCTGTAACTCGACCACCGGCAGGCGCGCCGCCGGATGGTCCCGGGACATCGACACGAACTGCGGCTCGCGCTCCATCAGGGTCCGCAGCTCCAGCCCGGCCGGCACCCGCAGCGGGCAGCCCTCCACCTCGTGGACGAACGCCACGTCCAGCTGCCCCGAAGCCACCATCCGCAGCAGGGCGTTGGCGGAGACGTCCACCATCAGCGAGGTCTCGGTGTCCGGCATCCGGCGGTGAATCCGGCGCAGCCACCCCGGTATCGCGCGGCTGGCCGTGGAGCCGATGCTCAGCCGCGGCCCGCGCGCCAGCGCCCTCGCCTCGGCGACGAGCGCGGCCATCTCGGCCAGCAGCGGGCGGGCCCGGCCGAGGACGGTGCGGCCGAACGGGGTGGGCCGGCAGCCGGTGCGCTCACGCAGGAACAGCTCGCCGTCCAGGGCGCGTTCGATGCGCCGCAGCTGGGTCGTCAGGGAGGGCTGGCTCACGCCGAGCTGCCGCGCGGCTTTGTGCAGACTGCCGGCGTCGGCAATGGCGCACAGTGCGCGCAGGTGCCTCACCTCGAGCTCCATGACCCGAGAGTAGGCCGGTCCCAGTGGACCGCACCAGCCACTGATACCCCATCGAATCCCGCCATTCTCATGGAAGTTGACCTTCCGAAATCTTGCCGATAGGGCCGCGCTATCGGTGTCTGACATCATCCGCCGGCCACTCCCGCTCCCGCAGACTCCGGTACCGAACGACCCACCCCCCGCACCGGATGAGTAGGAGCCCCCCCACATGCGCCACTCCCGTACGTCCCGAAAGGCCGTTCTGGCCGCCACCATCGGCCTCGGCTTCGCGGCCGCCCTCGGCGCCGTCCCCACCGCCAGCGCCGCCCCCGCTCCCGTCGGCAACGCCGCCACCTACTCGGCGTACGAGCGCTCGCAGGAGAACCAGGACGCGAACCGCGCCTTCTTCGAGGCCGTGCAGCGCTCGGTCGCCGAGCAGCGCGCCGCGAACCCGGGCGTCCTCGCGGTGACCGTCACGTACAACACGCGCAACGCGCCCAGCTTCCGCAGCCAGATAGCCAGCTCCACCCAGATATGGAACAGCTCGGTCTCGAACGTGAAGCTCCAGGAGGTCTCCTCCGGCGGGAACTTCTCGTACTACGAGGGCAACGACTCGCGCGGTTCGTACGCGAGCACGGACGGCCACGGCCGGGGCTACATCTTCCTCGACTACCGGCAGAACCAGCAGTACAACTCCACCCGGGTGACCGCGCACGAGACCGGACACGTGCTGGGTCTGCCGGACCACTACTCGGGCCCCTGCTCCGAGCTGATGTCGGGCGGCGGCCCGGGCACCTCCTGCCAGAACCCCTACCCGAACTCCGCGGAGCGCTCGCGCGTGAACCAGCTGTGGATCAACGGGCTGGCCGCGTCGGGCCTGGGCACGAAGGGCTGATCCGTCGGAGGTGGCTAGAGCCCGGTCGGCTTCCCCACCTCGATCGCACCCTCGGGGCAGTCCGGGTTCCTACAGGGACCCGGCACCCACTCCGGGATGAAGATCCCCAGCGCCTTGCGCCTGCGCACGATGGTGTCGACGGGGCGTCTGCAGGCCGGGCACGTGTGCTGCTCGTGCCCGGCCTGCGGGGCGATCGTGCCGTGCGGGTGCGGATGCGGCGCCGCGTGGCGCCGGTCCTGCTGTTGGTGCTGTTCACCGGCCATACCCCCACGGTAGGCCGGTTCCGCGCGTTCGGCGGCTCCAGCGCTCGACGCCGCGAGAGCGACTACGCCGTCCCCTGCGGTTTGCGCCACATCGGCCACATCGGCGGCCCCTCCGGCAGCCGCACCGCCTCGCCCGTGAACCGCCAGCCGAGCCGCTCGTACAGCCCCTTGCTGCGCTCGCTGCTCGCCTCCAGGTACGCCGGCACGCCCTCGCGGTCGCAGCGCTCCAGCACCGGCCGCATCAGCTCCGTCCCGAGCCCCTCGCCCTGGCGGTCCGGGGCGACCGCGATCATCAGCAGGTACTCGTGCTCCTCGGCCGTCGGGTGGACCTCGCCCGTCAGCCGGCCGACCAGCTCGCACCGCTCGTTGTCGGGGTCGGCGGCCGCCCGCATCCTCGCCGGCACGTCGTCCTCGGCGGCTTCTCCGTCCGGATCACCCGCCGGGACCCGCAGCCACAGGGCGGCCGCCGAGCCGTCCACCGCGTAGTCGATCCGGCCCTCCGCCAGCGCCACGTCCACGAAGACGCCCAGGAACCTGCCGTGCACCGCGGCCCTGTGTTCCGGGTCCGGGAAGACCCAGCTGCTGACCGGGTCGGTGCGGAAGGCCTGGTCGAGGAGGCCGGCCACCGCGTCCCGGTCCGACTGATCCGCCTGACGTATCTCCAGCGCCACTGGGCACACCCTTCGCTCGCGTTTCAACTACCGCGAGCGATCCTAGAGTTGGCCCGGAACAGCGGAAAGCCCCGTTCCGGCACCATGCGGTGCCGGAACGGGGCTTGCGCATGCGGCTTGCGTACGCGGCTTGCTCACGACCGACCGCCCGCCCCCGGCTACGGGCTCACCGCGTCCGCCGCGTCACGAACTCCGCCAGCGCCAGCAGCCCGCCCGCCGCCCCGAGGTCCGGCACGGCCCGGGACAGCAGCTGCACCGCCCGGCCCATCCGGTCCGCGGCATGGGCCTGCGCCCAGTCGCGTCCGCCGGCCCGGTCCACCGCCTCGGCGGCCCTGCGTACGTCGTCCGCGGTCATGGGCCCCGCGTACAGGGCCGCCAGCTCCTCGCCCGCCGCGGTCCCCGAGGTGAGGGCGGCCACGACCGGGAGGGACTTCTTGCGGGCGATCAGATCGGCCCCGGCGGGTTTGCCGGTGTGCCCCGGGTCCCCCCAGATGCCGATCAGGTCGTCGATCAGCTGGAAGGCCAGCCCGGCCTCCCGTCCGAACGCGTCCATCGCGTCGACCTCGTCCGGCCCGGCGCCCGCGTAGAGCGCGCCGAGCGCGCAGGCACAGCCCAGCAGGGCCCCCGTCTTGGCCGTCGCCATGGTCAGGCACTCGTCGAGCGAGACGTACGGGCGCTGCTCGAACGCGCAGTCCGCCTGCTGGCCCGCGCACAGCTCGATGACGCAGGTCGCGAGCCGCGCCGAGGCCGCCGCCGAAGCGGGGTGCGGGTCCTCCGCCAGCAGCCGCAGCGCGAGCGCCATCATGGCGTCGCCGGTGATGATCGCGTCCGGTATCCCGAACACGGTCCAGGCGGTGGGCCGGCCGCGGCGCTTCGTGTCCTTGTCGATGACGTCGTCGTGCAGCAGCGTGAAGTTGTGCGCCAGCTCCACGGCCACCGCCGCCCGTACGGCGCCCTCGGCCTCCTTCTCGTCCCGGCCGCCCCGCAGGGCGCGGTCCGCGGCGAGCACGAGGGCGGGCCGGATGGCCTTGCCCGCGTTGCCCGCGGCAGGGGCGCCGTCCGCCCGCTCCCAGCCGAAGTGGTACATCGCCACGCGCCGCATCGAGCCCGGCAGGCTCTCGACCGTGCGGCGCAGTTCCGGGTTGACCGTTTCTCTCGTCCGCTCCAGCAGGGCCGCGGCCTCGTGCCCCTCGCCGGTCGTGATCGCCTCAGTGGTGCCCATGGCGTCTCCCCGATCCCCGGTCGTCCCGCTCGGCCCGCCGCTCAGCGCCAGCGGGCGATCTCGACGTTCTCCAGGACGCCGAGCGCGTCCGGCACCAGCACCGCGGCGGAGAAGTACGCGGTGACCAGGTACGAGATGATCGCCTGCTCGCTGATGCCCATGAAACGCACCGACATGCTCGGCTCGATCTCGTCCGGGATGCCGGGCTGGTGGAGGCCGATGACACCGGACTCGTCCTCGCCGGTGCGCATGCAGAGGATGGACGTCGTCCGGGCGTCGCTGATCGGGATCTTGTTGCACGGGAAGATCGGGACGCCCCGCCAGGTCGTCATCCGGGTGCCGCCGACGTCGATCGTCTCGGGGACCAGGCCGCGCTTGTTGCACTCGCGGCCGAAGGCGGCGATGGCCTTGGGGTGCGCGAGGAACATGTCGGAGCCGCGCCGCATGCTGAGGAGCTGGTCCAGGTCGTCGGGGCTCGGCCCGCCGTCGTGCGGCTGGATGCGCTGGTCGTAGTCGGCGTTGTGGAGCAGGCC
Source organism: Streptomyces sp. WM6372 (assembly GCF_001279655.1). Taxonomy (NCBI): domain Bacteria; kingdom Bacillati; phylum Actinomycetota; class Actinomycetes; order Kitasatosporales; family Streptomycetaceae; genus Streptomyces; species Streptomyces sp. WM6372. Next base: position 15,774 of record NZ_LGDB01000197.1, read on the forward strand.
GAACTCCGGGTTGTTGAGCATCTCGTGCTCCTGGCGCTCGCGCAGCGCCTCGACCGTGAGCCGCAACTGCTGCTCGGTCTGGTTCATCGGCTGGTTGTAGAGGTCGGCGACGCGCGTGTGCACCCGCAGGACCGTTTGTGCAATGGAGAGCTCGTACTCGCGCGGCCTGGCCTCGTAGTCCACGAAGGTGCCGGGGAGGACGGCCTCGCCGTGGTGGCCGGCGGAGAGGTCGATCGCGGCCTCGCCGTACTGGTTGGCGCGCTGGGCGGGCAGGGAGCGCTGGGCCTCCACGTGCGCGCGCAGCGAGTCGACCCGGTCGGCGAGCAGCTGGAAGTCCTGGCGGGAGAGGACGAGCGCGGTGCCGGAGGTGACGGCGCGGGCGGTGTACTCCCAGATCGCCTCCTCGTCGACGAGGGAGTCCTCGCCGAAGTAGGCGCCGTCGGCGACGGTCCGCAGGACGGCGTCGTCCCCGTACGGGCCGGGGCCGATCTGCTCGACGCGGCCGTGCGCCAGCAGGAACACGTTGTCGGAGGCGCTGCCGAAGGAGGTCAGCTCCTGGCCGGCCTCGAAGTCGATCTGCCGGCACCGCTGGGCGAGCTCGGTGAGCACGTCCTGGTCCTCGTAGGTGCGCAGCAGCGGGAGTTCGCCGAGTTCGGCCGGGATGACCTGGACCTGGGTCCCGGTCTTGATGAACTCCACGCGTCCGTCGCCGACCGAGTAGCTCAGCCGCCGGTTCACCCGGTAGGTGCCGCCCTGTACGGACACCCACGGGAGCATCTTCAGGAGCCACCGGTCGGTGATCTCCTGCATCTGCGGCGCGGACTTGGTCGTGGTTGCCAAGTTCCGCGCGGCCGAGGTCGCAAGGCTCCTCTGCGGTGCCTGGACCTCGGATTCGGAACCTGCCTGGACCGACATGTGTATCCCTTTCGATCACTCCATGGATCTGCGGGATGCAGCCTCCCAGTACGGAACGTGGTGGGACCATTACACAAAAGGGTGGGACTACTCCGTCCGGGCGTGGGCACTCTTTGGAGTTCACCTCCTTCACGCGAGACCCCTTTCGTCCCACTGGTTCCAGCCACCCCGGAGTCCGGGGCGTGCGAAGGGCCCCTTTAATTTGCATGACAGATGCGAGTTTTCTAGGGTGGGGCCATGCGGCTGACCCGATTCACCGACCTGGCGCTGCGCGTCCTGATGCGCCTCGCCGTCGCGGACGCGGACCTCCCGACCACGCGCGACGTGGCGGCGACCATGGAGGTCCCGTACACGCACACGGCGAAGGTGGTCGCCCGGCTCCAGCACCTCGGCCTGGTCGAGGCGCGCCGCGGCCGCGGCGGCGGACTCACGCTGACCGCCGCCGGCCGGGCGGCCTCGGTGGGCGGGGTGGTCCGCGAACTGGAGGGCGCGGGGGACGTCGTGGACTGCGACGGCACCACCCCCTGCCCGCTGCGCGGGGCCTGCGTCCTGCGGGGCGCGCTGCGCCGGGCCCAGGAGGCCTTCTTCGCCGCACTGGACCCGCTGACGGTGGCCGATCTCGTCGCGGCGCCGACCGGCCCGCTGCTGCTGGGCATCGCGGGCGGGCCGCCGGGGCGGACGGCGAGCCCCTGAACTCTTGAGGCCCCGAAGCCCTGAGCCCTTGGACCCGGGGGCGGTTGGCCGGTTCCCGCCACCTGACATCAACGGTCCGAACGGGTGTCCCCACACCCAAAAATAAGCATCCTAAATACCTATTAGTTGACGCAGACGTACCCGACGCGAAGAGGAGCCCCCCATGCTGTCCGAGAAGTCGACCGAGACCGTACGCGCCACCCTGCCCGCCGTCGGCGCGGCCATCGGCGACATCGCGGACCTCTTCTACACGAAGCTGTTCGCGGCCCACCCCGAGCTGCTCCGCGACCTGTTCAACCGCGGCAACCAGAACGCCGGCCTCCAGAAGCAGGCCCTCGCCGGCTCCGTGGCGGCCTTCGCCACCCACCTCGTCGCCCACCCGGACACCCGCCCCGACGTGATGCTGCGGCGCATCGCGCACAAGCACGCCTCCCTCGGCGTCACCCGCGAGCAGTACCCGGTCGTCCACCACCACCTCTTCCAGGCGATCGCCGAGATCCTCGGAAAGGCCGTCACCCCCGAGGTGGCCGAGGCCTGGGACGAGGTCTACTGGCTGATGGCCAACGCCCTGATCGCCATCGAGGAGCGGCTCTACGCCGAGCAGCAGGTCCTCGCCGGTGACGTCTGGCGCACCTGGACGGTCGCCGCCCGCGTCGAGGAGACCACCGACTGCACCACCTTCCACCTGGTCCCGGCGGACGGCGCCGCGGCCCCCTCCTTCAAGCCCGGCCAGTACGTCTCGGTCCAGGTGGAACTGTCCGACGGGGCGCGGCAGATACGCCAGTACAGCCTCTCCAGCGCGCCCGGCTCCCCGGTCCGCTCGATCACGGTCAAGCGGGTCCACGGCGCGGCGGCCGCGGGTCCCGACGGCGAGGTGTCGAACCACCTCCACGCCCGGATCGCGACCGGCGACACCCTGCGGGTCTCGGCCCCGTACGGCGACCTCGTCCTGCGGGATCCGGCCGCGCCGGTCCTGCTCGCCTCGGCCGGGATCGGCTGCACCCCGATGCTGTCGATGCTGGAGCACCTCGCCGACACCGGACACGCCGCTCCCGTGACCGTCCTGCACGCCGACCGCTCCCCCGCCGACCACGCGCTGCGGGCCGACCACCGGGCCCTGACGCACAAGCTCGCCGACGCCTCGGCCCGCTTCTGGTACGAGGCCGCCGCCGAGCCGGGCGACGGCGAGGGCCGCCTCGACCTGGCGGACGTACCGGTGGCCCCGGGCACGACGGCGTACCTGTGCGGGCCGCTCCCCTTCATGCGGGCCGTGCGCGCGCAGCTGCTCGCCAAGGGCGTGCCCGCCTCGGACATCCACTACGAGGTGTTCGGCCCGGACCTGTGGCTGGCCTCCGCGTAACCCCCGTGGCGGGTGGGCCGGCCGGGACGAGTGTCCGGATCGGCTCGCTCGCCGTACGAAGGCACTAGCCCGGAGGGGCCTCCTCCACTACACCGGAGAGCAACGAGGTGGACACACAAGGTGACCACCGCGCACCCGGAGAGGAGGCGGCCATGTCCGCACCCATGTCCGCGGACCGGTTCATCGGCGCACTGCGGAACGAGGGTCTGACCGTCGTCGAGGTGGGTGCCTGGCGCACCCACAACCGCAACCACAAGGGCCCGTGGGGCCCGGTGAACGGGGTGATGATCCACCACACCGTCACGCACGGCACGAAGTTCACCGTCGAGCTCTGCCGCGACGGCGACGAGGCCCTCCCGGGCCCGCTCTGCCACGGCGTCATCACGAAGGACGGCCGGGTCCACCTGGTCGGCTACGGCCGCGCCAACCACGCCGGGGCGGGCGACTCGGACGTACTGGCGGCGGTGATCGCGGAGAAGAGGCTCCCGCCGGACCGCCACGCGGACACCGACGGGAACCGGCACTTCTACGGCTTCGAGTGCGAGAACCTGGGCGACGGCCACGACCCCTGGCCGGAGGTCCAACTGGACGCCATGGCCCGCGCGGCGGCCGCCGTGTGCCGGGTCCACGGCTGGACGGAGCGCTCGGTGATCGGCCACCTGGAATGGCAGCCCGGCAAGATCGACCCGAAGGGCTTCCCGATGGACGCGTTCCGTGCCCGCGTGGGAGAACGCCTCAAATAAGAAGGTTGACGCCGGGAAGATCCACGGGCTTCCCTGACCCGATGACCGATGATCTCCGCATCGAACGGGTGGCGGGCGAAGCCTCCCTCCAGGACTGGCGCCACGTCCACAACGTGATCATCCCCCCGGACGCCCTCACCCCCGACGAGGTGCGCGAGCGGGCCGGGCGCCACCTCCTGGACGTCGCGTACCTCGGCGACGTGCCCGTCGGCTGCACGACCGTACGCCGGCCCACGGCCGACGCCCCGTCGGTGGCCACCGTGATCGCCCGGATCCTGCCCGCCCACCGCGGGCAGGGCTTCGGCGCCGCGCTCTACGCCCATGGCCTCGCCGAGGCGCGCGCACTCGTTCCCGCCCCCGAGACGATCGAGACGATCGTCCTGGCCTCCAACGAGGACGGCCTGCGCTTCGCCCGCGCCCACGGCTTCGAGGAATCCGAGCGCTACGTCCTCCCGGGCGAGACCGTCCCGTACATCCACCTCCGCCTCCCGTCCGACGGTGCGGGACGGACAATGGGCTGGTGAACCGCTCCCCTGACCCCGGCGTCCTCCTGCAGCCCCGGCCGGCCTCCCCGTTGGTGGAGGTACGGGACGAGAGGTTCGGGCGGTACGGGGTGCGGCTGCTGCTGAAGCGGGACGATCTGGTCCATCCCGAGCTGCCCGGGAACAAGTGGCGCAAGCTCGCGCCGAATCTGCGGGCCGCCGTCGACGGGGGCTTCCCCGGGGTCGTGACCTTCGGCGGGGCGTACTCGAACCACCTGCGGGCCACTGCGGCGGCCGGGCGGCTGCTGGGGATGGGGACCGTCGGGATCGTCCGCGGTGACGAGCTCGCCGGCCGGCCCCTCAACGACTCCCTGGCCCGGTGCGCGGCGGACGGGATGCGGCTGCACTTCGTCACGCGTGCGGAGTACCGCCGCAAGGCGGAGCCCCCGGTGCTGGCCCGGCTGCTGGCGGGGGCCGGGGCGGACTCCTCGTACGTCGTCCCCGAGGGCGGCAGCAACGCGCTCGCGCTGGAGGGGTGCGCGGAGCTCGGGCGCGAGCTGCGGGGCGTCAGCGACGTGGTCGCGGTGGCCTGCGGTACGGGCGGCACCCTGGCCGGCCTGGCGGCGGGGCTGGCCCCGGGGCAGCGGGCGTTGGGCGTTCCCGTCCTGGCCGGTGGGTTCCTGGGGGCGGAGATACGTTCCCTCCAGGAGGCCGCCTTCGGCGGCCCGGCCGGGGACTGGAGCCTGGCGGAGGGCTTCCACCACGGCGGCTACGCCCGCGTCCCCGCGCTGCTCGACGCGTTCGCCGCCGACTTCGAGGAGCGGCACGGGTTCCCGGTCGAGCGGATCTACGTGGCCAAGCTGCTCTGGGCCCTGGCCACCCTCACGGAGTCGGGCGCGTTCCCCGCGGGCACCACCCTGGCCGCCGTCGTCACGGGCCGTCCGTAGCCCGTCCGGCGCGCGTGCGGCGCCAGTACCAGCGGGTGGCCGCCAGGAGGGCCAGTCCGTAGCCCGCGAAGGCCGTGTAGCCGATCCACGCCACCCACAGGACGTCGCCGGCGGAGTGGAAGTCCCCCTGGCGGACCCGCAGCACGCCCAGCTGGACCGGCACCAGGTAGCCGAGCCCCAGCAGGCCGTACGGCACCAGCGTGCCCACGCCGATCAGCGCCGGGGTCAGCGGCAGCCATCGCGGCAGGCGCAGCCCCCACGGCCGGATCAGGCAGAACAGCAGCAGGAGCCCGAGCAGGGCCATCAGGACCGTGCCGTCCAGCCCCCACCGCTCCAGGGTGAGCCACAGCCGCGACGCCCCGTTCCGCTCGGAGGCCTCCAGCACGTCCGTCCCGTCGATCCCCGCGAACGAGCCGCCCAGCGCCCAGTTCAGCTTCATGGCGACGTACGGCAGGAAACTCAGCACCCCGACGTACGCGATCCACCGCCCCGGTGGTCCCGGGGCCGCCGGGGCCCGCCCCCGGCTCGCGGCGCCGGCGAGCGCCACCGCCCCCGCCAGGCCCAGCGCGTGCACCACCGCCGCGGGCACGCTGTCCACCCCCTGCCCGAACAGCAGCGCGATCACGTCCATCAGCAGCGTGCATCCCGCGGCCGCCGACAGACCGCAGGCCGCCCGGAGCAGCACCCCTCGCCGCGCGGGCAGGGCCACTGCCGCCGCCGTCACCACCCCCGCCGCCACGAGGCAGCAGGCGGCCAGTGCGTTCATCAGTGTCATGCCCCGAGCCTCGCGGGCCCTGCGGCCCCGCGCGTCCGCCGCCGGGCCCCTCCCGCTCCCCCGCGCGGGGGATCAGGCCGCGTCCTCGCGGTAGGCCGCCGCTTCCTCCAGGTCCAGTCGGCGGAGCAGGTTCCGGAGCATCTCGTCGTCGATGCGGCGGCGGTCGCGCAGGGTCACGAAGACCTTGCGTTCGGCCGCGATCATCTCCCCCGCCAGACGCCGGTAGACGTCGTCCGCCGATTCGCCGGTGACCGGATTGACCTCGCCCAGCCGCTCCCAGACCGCGTTGCGGCGCCTCTCCATCACCGTGCGCAGCCGCTCCGCCAGTGGCGGCGGCAGCGCGTTCTCCGGCTCGGCCAGCAGCTCCGCCAGCCGGTCCTCCGCCGAGCGCGAGGCCTCGCTCTGGGCCTGGGCCTCCGCCAGGGTCTCCGCCTGCACGTCCCGCTGCGGCAGCCGCAGCAGCCGGATCAGCGGCGGCAGCGTCAGCCCCTGCACCACCAGCGTGCCGATCACCGTCGTGAAGGTCAGGAAGAGGATCAGGTTCCGGTGCGGCACGCTGATCGGCACCGAGAACGCGATCGCCAGCGAGACCACCCCCCGCATCCCGGCCCAGCCGACGATCACCGGCGCCTTCCAGTTGGTGTCCGGTTCCCGCGTCCGGATCCGCTCCGAGAGCCGCGGTACGAAGGTGGCCGGGAACACCCACACGAAGCGGGCCACCACCACCGCCAGGAACACGGCCAGCGCGTACCAGGCCGCGTCCCAGCCCTCGTACTCCGCGACCCCCTTCAGGACCACCGGCAGCTGGAGGCCGATCAGCGCGAAGACCACCGACTCCAGGATGAAGGCGATCATCTTCCACACCGCCTCCTCCTGGAGCCGGGTCGCGAAGTCGACCTGCCAGTTCCGGTGCCCCAGGTACAGCGCGACCACGACCACCGCGAGCACGCCCGAGGCGTGCACCCGCTCGGCCGCCGCGTACGCCACGAACGGGATCATCAGCGACAGCGTGTTCTGCAGCAGCGGCTCGCGCAGCCGCTTGCGCAGGTGGTGGATCGGCACCATCAGCACCAGGCCCACGCCGACACCGCCCACCGAGGCCAGCAGGAACTCCGCGATCCCGCCCGCCCAGCCGGCGCTCACCCCGACCGCCGCGGCCAGTGCCACCTTGTACGCGGTGATCGCGGTGGCGTCGTTCACCAGCGACTCGCCCTGCAAGATGGTCGTGATCCGGTTCGGCAGCCCCAGCTTGCGGGCGATCGCCGTCGCCGCCACCGCGTCGGGCGGGGCGATCACCGCGCCCAGCACCAGCGCCACCGGCAGCGACAGCCCCGGCACCACCAGGTACGCCGCGTACCCGACGGCGACCGTCGCGAAGAGCACGTACCCGACCGACAGCAGCGCCACGGGCCGGATGTTCGCCCGCAGGTCCAGGTACGAGCTGTCCACGGCGGCCGTGTACAGCAGCGGCGGGAGCAGCAGCGGCAGCACGATGTGCGGGTCCAGGGCGTACGAGGGCACGCCCGGGATGTACGAGGCCAGCAATCCGGCGGCGACCAGCAGCAGGGGCGCGGGCAATCGCGTCCAACGGGCGGCCCCGGCAACGATCGCGCTGCCCGCCACCAGCGCCACCAGCGGCAATACCTCCATCGAAGATCCACCCTCGCTCGTCGTGGCTGATCGGCATGTCGTCCTGCGGCGCCCGCACGTCAGTACGCTGGCAATCATGAGCGAGTGCACCCACGTTCCCGAACTGCCGCGCCCCGAGCCCGTCCCGACTGCCCTGACATGCTCCGAATGTCTGGTGCTCGGCAGCCACCCGGTCCAGTTGCGGATGTGCCTGGAGTGCGGGTACGTGGCATGCTGCGATTCCTCCCCGCACCGGCACGCCACCGCGCACCACCAGAGCACCGGCCATCCGGTCATGCGGAGCTTCGAACCGGGCGAGACCTGGCGGTGGTGTTATGTCGACGGTTCGATCGTCTGAGCCGGGGTAGGTCAACCCTCCGCCGGTTCCCCTGATTTGGGCCCGCAGACCCCTAGCCACTGTGCGTACCCAAGGGCATACCATCAGTCACTGGCCGTAGGCGGGGGTGCCTGGAACAGGCCCCATGAGGGGTGCCGCGACACGATCGCCCGGATCGCGATAGCGTCACCGGCGAACAGAGCTCGTACCACCTTGGAGGTGAGGGTGTCCCAGATCGCAGGCGAGCCCGGGACCCAGGACTTCGTGGAAGTCCGGCTGCCCGCTGCGGGTGCCTACCTGTCTGTGCTGCGAACGGCCACGGCCGGCCTCGCGGCACGTTTGGACTTCACCCTCGACGAGATCGAGGACCTCCGCATCGCGGTGGACGAGGCCTGCGCGATCCTGCTTCAACAGGCCGTGCCGGGCTCCGTCCTCAGCTGCGTGTTCCGGTTGGTCGACGACTCGCTGGAGGTGACGGTCTCCGCACCGACCACGGACGGGCGTGCGCCCGAGCGCGACACGTTCGCCTGGACCGTCCTGTCGGCGCTGGCCGGCAAGGTCGAGTCCACGGTCGAGGAGGACCGGACGGTGAGCATCAGCCTCTACAAACAGCGCGGCGCGGGTCCAGGCCCGGCGTGAGCGGCGGGGAGATCCCGGTGCGGGGCGGGGATCGGCCCCGGGTACGGCATGAGGTCGACGGCGGCATCCCGGAGCAGCAGCACGCCCGGCCGCACCCGGCTGACGCGGATGCGGAAGACGGCTTTTTGGACTCGGCGGAGCGACGGGCGGGCCCTATGAGCAAGAACCAGCACGAAGAACCACACGTCTCACAGCCACCCGGGGCCGCTGCCACGGCCCCGGACACGGAACCGGAACCGGTAGGGGCGCGGGCGGAGGCGGAGCCGCCGCTGCTGCCGGTGCCTCCCGTGCTGCCCGATCCGCGCGACCGCAGCGGCGCGCGGGCCCTGTTCATCGAGCTGCGGGCGCTGCCCGACGGCTCGGTGGAGAAGGCGGAGCTGCGCAACCGGCTCGTGCGGATGCACCTGCCGCTGGTCGAGCACCTCGCCCGGCGGTTCCGCAACCGTGGTGAGCCGCTGGACGACCTGACCCAGGTCGCCACCATCGGCCTGATCAAGTCGGTGGACCGGTTCGACCCGGACCGCGGGGTCGAATTCTCCACGTACGCGACGCCCACCGTGGTCGGCGAGATCAAGCGGCACTTCCGCGACAAGGGCTGGGCCGTGCGCGTGCCGCGGCGCCTCCAGGAGCTGCGGCTGTCGCTGACCACGGCCACGGCGGAGCTGTCCCAGCAGCACGGCCGCTCCCCCACCGTCCACGAGCTCGCGGAACGGCTCGGGATCTCCGAGGAGGAGGTGCTGGAGGGGCTGGAATCGGCCAATGCCTACAGCACGCTCTCGCTGGACGTCCCGGACACCGACGACGAGTCGCCGGCGGTGGCGGACACCCTGGGCGCGGAGGACGAGGCGCTGGAGGGCGTCGAGTACCGCGAGTCGCTCAAGCCGCTCCTGGAGGGACTGCCCCCGCGGGAGAAGCGGATCCTGCTGCTGCGGTTCTTCGGCAACATGACCCAGTCGCAGATCGCGCAGGAGGTCGGCATCTCCCAGATGCACGTCTCCCGCCTGCTGGCCCGCACCCTGGCCCAGCTGCGCGAGAAGCTCCTCGTCGAGGAGTAGAGGGGTTCGGAGTACGGAGTACGGGCTATCGGGTCTGCTCGCCGGGCCCGATTCCCAGCGCCTCGGTCGCCGTCGGGTTCACCAGCAGGGCCACGACGGCCACCGCGGCCACGGCCAGCGCCACGGCGGCGGCGACCATCGCGCCGCCCGTGGAATACAGGGTCCAGGCCACCGGCAGTGCCATCAGCTGGGTGATCAGCGCGGGCCCCCGGCTCCAGCGGCGGCCCAGCCGCAGTCCGCGGGCCGCGATCAGCGGCAGCGCGGCGAGCACCAGCAGGGTGACCCCGCCGGTCTCGGCCTGCTGCGGGGAGTCGGGGTCGCCGGCGATGCCCACGAAGAGCATGTACGCGCCGAGGCCGGCCAGCGCCAGGCCCTCCAGGGCGGTCAGCGCGGCGGCGGCGGTGAGCCGTCCGGGCAGCGGGGCGGACGGCTGGGCCGGGGCGGGGGTGGGCTTCGTACTCACCCCAGCAGGGTAGCCGCGCCCCCGCGGACCCGTAGGTGACGGGCAGTATGGGCGGCATCCGTACGGGTCGGTAGGCTGGCGGTCATGCGTGCACTTCTCGTGGCCAACCCAGCAGCAACGACCACCAGTGCGCGCACGCGCGACGTCCTCACCCACGCCCTGGCCAGCGAGATGAAGCTGGAGGCGGTGACCACCGAGTACCGCGGGCACGCCCGGGACCTGGGCCGCAGGGCGGCCGAGCACGGCATCGACCTCGTCGTGGCGCTCGGCGGCGACGGCACGGTCAACGAGGTGGTCAACGGACTGCTGCACAACGGGCCCGATCCGGAGCGGCTGCCGCGGCTGGCCGTGGTCCCGGGCGGCTCGACCAATGTGTTCGCCCGCGCGCTCGGGCTGCCCAACGACGCGGTCGAGGCGACCGGCGCCCTGCTCGACGCGCTGCGGGAGCAGCGCGAGCGGACGGTGGGCCTGGGGCTGGCGGCCGGCACGCCGGGCACGGAGGACGAGTCGGTTCCGGCGCGCTGGTTCACGTTCTGCGCGGGCTTCGGCTTCGACGCGGGGGTGGTGGGCCGGGTCGAGCAGCAGCGGGAACGCGGCAAGCGTTCGACGCACGCCCTGTATGTACGACAGCTGATGCGCCAGTTCTGGGACGAGCCGAACCGGCGCCACGGCGCGGTGACGCTGGAGCGTCCCGGCGCGGATCCCGTCACGGACCTGGTGCTGTCGATAGTCTGCAACACCTCGCCGTGGACGTATCTGGGGAATCGTCCGATTTACGCGTCCCCGGAGGCGTCGTTCGATACTGCGCTTGACGTATTGGCACTCAACCGTTTGTCAACTCCGACCGTCGCCCGCTACGCGACACAGCTCCTGACCTCGACTCCTGAGCGCGGTCCGCGCGGCAAGCATGCGGTGTCTCTGCACGATCTGACGGACTTCACCTTGCATTCGAAGGTTCCACTTCCGTTCCAGATGGACGGAGACCACCTCGGTCTGCGCACCAGCGTTCGGTTCACAGGCGTACGCCGTGCACTGCGTGTGATTGTGTGAGTGGAAGGGCCTAAAGTCCTTTCACTCGAACGTTTACACGCCGGTCCACCCTCACGATGTAGGGCTGTGACCTAGTAGACACCGACGAATCAAAAAAAACTTTCCGGAAGGGGTTGTATCCCCGTCCGAGGTTTGCGAATCTCTTCATGGCGATCGGGACAGCCCGCAGCACCCGGCACCCACACAGACCGCCAGAACCCCTCCACGAGTCCCTGACTGACCTTCCAGGAAACTGGGCGGTCGCCCTTCCCTCACGGGGGGATTCGTGAAAGCGTTCACATTCACAAGCAACCTGCCCGCAATACAAGGAGATGGAGCAGCCATGGACTGGCGTCACAACGCCGTTTGCCGCGAGGAAGACCCGGAACTCTTCTTCCCCATCGGCAACACCGGTCCTGCGCTGCTGCAGATCGAGGAAGCCAAGGCCGTCTGCCGCCGCTGCCCCGTCATGGAGCAGTGCCTGCAGTGGGCGCTCGAGTCCGGTCAGGACTCCGGCGTCTGGGGCGGTCTCAGCGAGGACGAGCGCCGCGCGATGAAGCGCCGCGCCGCTCGCAATCGGGCGCGCAACGCCACCGCCTGACATCGACTTTCGAGCCTCGAGCCGCAGCGCGTAGCAACACCACACCAGCGCTCAGCAACGTGCTCTTGAGCCCCGGACCGAGAAGTTTTCGGTCCGGGGCTCAGTGCTGTCCGGGATGCGCCCCGCAGGTTCCGTCACACTGAGTGACCGAACGATCGTTACTTCTGCGGGCTGGCCGGGATGTCGAGGACGACCTTGGTACCGCGCGGTTCGGCCCGGAGCATGTCGAACGTGCCGCCGAGCTCCCCCTCGACCAGGGTCCGGACGATCTGGAGTCCGAGGTTCCCCGCGCGCTGCGGATCGAAGCCCTCGGGCAGACCCGAGCCGTCGTCGAGCACGGTGATCAGCAGCCGGCCGTCCGCGCGGCCGGAGCCGGTGCGGGTCGCGGACACCTCGACCCGGCCGCCCTCCCCCTGGGTGAAGGCGTGCTCCAGGGCGTTCTGGAGGATCTCGGTCAGCACCATCGACAGCGGCGTGGCGACCTCCGCGTCCAGGATCCCGAACCGGCCGGTGCGCCGGCACTCCACCTTGCCCGGCGAGATCTCCGCGACCATCGCGATCACGCGGTCGGCGATCTCGTCGAACTCGACGCGCTCGTCCAGGTTCTGAGAGAGCGTCTCGTGCACGATCGCGATCGAACCGACCCGCCGCACGGCCTCGTTCAGGGCCTCGCGGCCGCCCTCGGAATCCATCCGGCGGGCCTGCAGCCGCAGGAGGGCGGCCACGGTCTGGAGGTTGTTCTTCACCCGGTGGTGGATCTCCCGGATGGTCGCGTCCTTGGTGATCAATTCGCGTTCGCGACGGCGCAGTTCCGTCACGTCCCGGCACAGGACGAGGGAGCCGATCCGGACGCCCTTGGGCTTGAGCGGGATGGCGCGCAGCTGGATGACCCCGCCGTTGCCCTCGACCTCGGTCTCGCGGGGGGCCCAGCCGCTGGCGAGCTTGACGATCGCCTCGTCCACGGGGCCGCGGGTGGGGGCGAGTTCGGAGGTGGTGGTGCCCAGGTGCTGGCCGACGAGGTCGGCGGCGAGGCCGAGCCGGTGGTACGCGGACAGCGCGTTCGGGGAGGCGTACGTGACGACGCCGTCGGCGTCGAGCCGCATCAGGCCGTCCCCGGCGCGCGGGGAGGCGTCCATGTCGACCTGCTGGCCGGGGAACGGGAAGGAGCCGGCCGCGATCATCTGGGCGAGGTCGGAGGCGGACTGGAGGTAGGTGAGCTCCAGCCGGCTCGGTGTACGCACAGTGAGCAGGTTGGTGTTCCGGGCGATCACTCCGAGTACCCGGCCCTCGCGGCGCACCGGGATGGACTCGACGCGGACGGGTACCTCCTCGCGCCACTCCGGGTCTCCCTCGCGCACGATCCGGCCCTCGTCGAGCGCGGCGTCGAGCAGCGGGCGCCGGCCGCGCGGGACCAGGTGGCCGACCATGTCGTCCTGGTACGAGGTGGGGCCGGTGTTGGGGCGCATCTGTGCGACCGAGACGTACCGGGTGCCGTCGAGGGTGGGGACCCACAGGACGAGGTCGGCGAAGGAGAGGTCGGAGAGCAGCTGCCACTCCGAGACCAGCAGGTGGAGCCACTCCAGGTCGGTTTCACTGAGAGCGGTGTGCTGGCGTACGAGGTCGTTCATGGAGGGCACGGGCCGAGCGTACCCCGGGTATGGGCCATGACTTTCCCCACGGCGACTACTCAGGAGTATCCAGGAGGCACTTGGGCCGCGTACTGTTGGATGAAGTGACGGGATCCTGGAGCCCGCCATTGGATGGACAGAACAGATTGGTCTAGTCCACAATTGCCTTATGCTTCCGCCCTCCCCGCACAGGAGGACGGATCGAGGTAAGCCGCGCGCTCTGCCCTGACCGCGCAGGCACCTCCCACCGGCCGCCGGGAACCGCACACCCGCCGGCCGTAAGTACTCCGGGCTACGGTGCCGGACGGGTTGAGGGTCCCGACCCGGCACCGTGGCCCAGAGGAATCAGATACGCGGAATCAGATGCGCGGAATCCGATGCTCGGAGTGCGCTGCGCGGGGCGCGCTTGCCGCGACCGCCCGTTCCCGCGGGTCGGCGCTACCGCGGCCAGGCCTCCATCGCCAGTTCCGCCACCGCTTCCAGTTCTTCCCGGCTCGCGCCGTCGCGCGACTGCTGGGACATCCCGATGAGCACCGCCAGCGCGTAGCGGGCCAGTGCCTGCGCGTCCGTACCGGCGGGCAGTGCGCCGGTGGCGACGTCGGCCCGGATCCTGCGCTCGAACGCCTCCAGGTTGGCCTCGCGGCGCTCGCGCAGGGCCTGGGCCACTTCCTGCGAGGTGGTGTTGACGGCGGCGCTGATCACCAGGCAGCCCGGCGGGTGGGCCGGGTCGGTGTAGATCTCGGCGGCCTCGCGCAGGACGCGGTGCAGGCCGGCCCGGGCGGTGGGCTCCTCGGCCAGGGCCGCGCGCGCGAAGTCGGTGTACCGGCCGCCGTAGACCGCCACGACCTCGTCGAAGAGCTTGCGCTTGTCGCCGAAGGCGGCGTACAGGCTGGGCGCGCCGATGCCGAGCGAGGCGGTCAGGTCGGAGATCGAGGTCGCTTCGTAGCCGCGCTCCCAGAAGGCCAGCATGGCCTTGTCGAGGGCGGCGTCGCGGTCGAAGGAGCGCGGCCTGCCGCGTTGTCCGGTCACCATGCGCAGATTCTATAGCGGCCGTTACGGAATCTGGTACGGTCCCTTTCTGTAGCGATCATTAGCGAATCCTGAAGGGGGGCGCGTCATGGGCGTGCTCAAGGGGAAGACGGCACTGGTCACGGGCGGCAGCCGGGGGATCGGTCGGGCGGTGGCGCAGCGGCTGGCCCGGGACGGGGCGCTGGTCGCCGTCCACTACGGACGCAACGCGGCGGCGGCGCGGGAGACGGTCGCGGCCATCGAGACGGCGGGCGGGCGGGCGTTCGCGATCGGGGCCGAACTCGGGGTGCCGGGCGACGCGCAGGCGCTGTGGTCCGCGTACGCGGACCACCCGCTGCACACCGACGCGGTCGACATCCTGGTGAACAACGCGGGCGCCGCCGCCTTCGCCGGCCTCGCGGACACCGACGAGGAGACCTACGACCGGGTCCACGCGCTCAACGCGAAGGCACCGTTCTTCGTGATCAAGCACGGGCTGGCGCGGCTCCGGGACGGGGGCCGGATCGTGAACGTGACCGGCACCCCGGAGATCGCCCTGCCGGCGATCCTGGCCACGATCACGGCCAAGGGCGCGGTGAACGCGCTGACCCGCTCGCTCGCCGCCGAACTGGCCCCGCGCGGGATCACGGTGAACTCGGTGGGCCCCGGCATCACGGACACCGACCTCAGCGCCGGCTGGCTGGCGGACCCCGCGGCGCGGGCGCACGCGGCCTCCCGCTCCGTCTTCGGGCGGGTGGGCACGGCGGAGGAGGTCGCCGACGTGGTGGCGTTCCTGGCCTCGGCGGACGCCCGCTGGGTGACGGGCCAGCACCTGGACGCGACGGGCGGCCTCCAGCTGTCGCTGCTGTGAGGCGCGCCCCGTAGCGGGTCTGCGTGATCGCGGCCGGGGTCCGGGGGAATCCGGACCCGGGCCGACCGGGCTGCACGTCGCGGCGGGGAGGCCGACGATGGGAGTGGACGGAAGCGAACGGGAGTGTGCGCGGACCGGCCGGAGGCGGCCCGCCTCTGCTAGATTGGTCTATACCACACCGTCACACTCCAGATCGGCAGGCCCCGCGTGGAAGTTGTCATCGTCCCGGACGCCAAGGCAGGCGGCGAGCTCATCGCGGAGGCCATGGCCGCCCTGGTCCGGCGCAAGCCCGACGCCCTGCTCGGCGTGGCGACCGGCTCCACGCCGCTGCCGATCTACGAGGCCCTGGCCGCGAAGGTCAAGGCCGGTGCGGTCGACGCCTCCAAGGCGCGGATCTGCCAGCTCGACGAGTACGTCGGCCTGCCGGCCGGGCACCCGGAGTCCTACCGCGCGGTCGTGCTGCGCGAGGTCGTGGAGCCGCTGGGCCTGTCGGAGGCCTCGTTCATGGGGCCGGACGGCTCCGCCGAGGACATCGTGGCCGCGTGCGAGGCGTACGACCGCGCGCTGGCCGGGGCGGGCGGGGTGGACCTCCAGCTGCTCGGCATCGGCACGGACGGGCACATCGGCTTCAACGAGCCGTGCTCCTCGCTGGCGTCGCGCACCCGGATCAAGACGCTGACGGAGCAGACGCGGGTCGACAACGCCCGGTTCTTCGACGACGACATAGACCAGGTCCCGCACCACGTCATCACCCAGGGCATCGGCACCATCCTCGACGCCCGCCACCTGGTGCTGCTCGCGACCGGCGAGGGCAAGGCGGAGGCCGTCGCGCAGACCGTCGAGGGCCCGCTGTCGGCGCTGGTCCCCGCCTCCGCGCTGCAGCTGCACCGGCACGCGACGGTCGTCGTGGACGAGGCGGCGGCGTCGAAGCTGAAGCTCGCGGACTACTTCCGGCACACGTACGCCAACAAGCCCGCGTGGCAGGGGCTTTAGGCGGCACCTTCCCACGCGTACGAAGGGCCGGGCTCCCCCGAGGGGGCCCGGCCCTTGCGCGTCCGTACGGCTGCCGGGGCCCCCACAGACCCCGCGAACCGCACGGAGCCCGTACGGGCCCGGGTGTGCCCGTGCCCCGGGACGGGGTGTCCTGGGGCACGGGATGGGGCGGACCGGGAGCTCCGGGGCTGGTCAGGCCCCGGCGATCAGCTCCGCCGCCGCCCTGCCGCAGACCCGCGAGGCACCGTGCGTCGCGATGTACAGCGCCCCGCGGGGCTCGGCCCGCGGTACGCCCATCTCGACCACGACGGTCTCCGGGCGGGCCTCGACCAGCGCCTCCAGAGCCGCGGCCATCCACGGGTGCCGGTGCGCGTCGCGGACCACCAGCACGATGGTGCGCTCCCCCGCCGCCGCGAGCACGTCGGCGGCCGTGGCCCCCTCGGGGAACACCCCCGACGCGGTTCCCGGGAGCAGCGCGGCCAGTTCCGCGGCCACGCCCCACGGGGTCTCGTCACCCACCGCGATGTTCGCGACGGGTGCGAGCGTGGCGACGTACGGGGGGTTCGCCACCGGCGCCGCGGCGCCCGTCACGGTCACCGCGCGGCGGGCCGCCGCCAGGCCAATGCCGGGCGCGCTCCCCTCCTGCGGCGCGCCCGGCGCGGCGGCGGCCCGGGCCTGCCGGGTCCATGAGGCCAGCGCCCGTACCCGGGCGGCCGCGTCGGCGAGCCGCTCCGCCGGGAGCGCGCCCTCCCGTACGGCCGCGACCAGGGCGTCGCGCAGCCGGAGCACGGTGGCCTCGTCGGCGAGCCCGCCGCCGACGCAGATCGCGTCGGCTCCGGCCGCGATGGCGAGGACCGAGCCGCGCTCGATGCCGTACGTACCGGCGATGGCGTTCATCTCCATGCCGTCGGTGACGATCAGGCCCTCGTAGCCGAGCTCCTTGCGCAGCAGGCCGGTCAGGATCTGCGGGCTGAGCGTGGCCGGGCGGGTCGGGTCCAGGGCGGGCACCAGGATGTGGGCGCTCATCACGGCCTTGGTGCCGGCCGCGATGGCCGCCTTGAACGGGACCAGTTCGCGGACCACCAGCGTGTCCAGGTCCACGTCGATGCGCGGCAGCGCGTGGTGCGAGTCGACGTTGGTGTCGCCGTGCCCCGGGAAGTGCTTGGTGCACGCGGCGACGCCGGCGGCCTGGAGGCCCTCGACGTACGCGGCGGTGTGCCGGGCGGCGAGGTGGGTGTCGGCGCCGAAGGACCGGACGCCGATGACCGGGTTGTCCGGGTTGGAGTTGACGTCGGCGGACGGCGCCCAGTTGAGGTTGACCCCGCACTCGGCGAGGCGGCGGCCCAGCTCGCGGGCGACGTCCCGGGTGAGGCCGGTGTCGTCGACGGCGCCGAGGGCCAGGTTGCCGGGGAAGGACGAACCGCCCCGAACCTCCAGGCGGGTCACGTCGCCGCCCTCCTCGTCGATGGCGACGAGGACGTCGTCGCGTTCGGCGCGCAGCTGCGCCGTGAGCGCGGCGAGCTGCCCGGGCGAGGTGATGTTGCGGCCGAACAGGCCGACGGCGGTCAGCCCTTCGCCCACCTGGCGGAGCAGCCACGCGGGGGCGGTGGTGCCTTCGAAGCCGGGCTGGAGGACCGCGAGGGCGTCGCGGGTCAGGGTGTCGGCGCCGTGCGCAAGGACGGTCATGGTGGCGTTATCCCTTCACCGCGCCGGCGGTCATGCCGCCGACGGCCTTGCGCTGGAGGAAGACGAAGATCACCAGGACCGGGACCGCGAACAGCGAGGACGCGGCCATGGTGGCGCCCCAGTCGTTGCCGAAGGCGGTCTGGAACTGGGTCAGCCACAGGGGCAGGGTCTGGGCGGTCTTGTCCTTGTTGAGGATCAGGACCATCGCGAACTCGTTCCAGGCGGTGATGAAGCCGAAGAGCGAGGTGGACATCAGACCGGGGGCGAGCAGCGGGAAGATCACCTTGCGGAAGGCCTGGCCGCGGGTGCAGCCGTCGATCTGGGCGGCCTCCTCCAGCGTCACCGGGACGGCGGCGATGAAGCCGCGCAGGGTCCAGATGGTGAAGGGCAGGACCATCACGAAGTAGATCGCGGTCAGCAGCGGGAGGCTGTTCAGCATGTCGGCGTCGCGGGCGATCATGTACATCGCGATGACCATGACCTCCCAGGGGGCCATCTGCGCCATCATCACGCCGAGTACGAGGCCCTTGCGGCCCTTGAACTTCATACGGGCGATGGCGAAGCTCGCGGCGAGGGCCACGACCAGGGCCAGGGCGACGGCGCCGACGGTGACGAGCAGGCTGTTCGTCACGTACGTCCAGAACAGCTCGACGCCGGTGGCCTTGGTGAAGTTGTCCAGCGTCGGGGTGAAGACGAAGACGGGATCCTTGGAAAGGATCTGCCCGGACGGCTTGAGGGCCGAGGAGAACATCCAGTAGACCGGGAAGACGAAGACCACGGCCACGACGAGCGCGCCCAGGTTCTTCGCCACCGTTGCGGGGCGCAGCGGGCGGCGCTTGCGCAGCTGCTGCGCGGGCTTCGGGGCGGTGGTGGTGCTCACTGCTCCTCCTCCTGCTTCAGGATCAGGCGGAAGTAGAAGGACATGACGATCACGAGCATCACGATCGTCAGGACGGAGATCGCTGCCGCGAGCGCGTAGTGGCCCTGGCTCTGGCCCTCGACGAAGGCGAAGACGGGCAGGGTCTCGGAGGCGCGGTCGGGGCCGCCGCGGTTCATCGCGTACACCTGGGTGAAGGCCTTGAAGACCCAGATCACTTCGAGGAACGTGGTGACGGTGAAGAACGGCTTGAGGTTCGGGAAGACGACCTGCCAGAACGTCTGCCAGCCGTTCGCGCCGTCCATCCGCGCGGCCTCGTACAGCTCGCCGCTGACGGTGGTCAGGCCGGCGTACATGTTGAGGGCGACGAAGGGGACGGAGCCCCAGACCACCAGGACCGTGACGATCACCAGGGTGGAGAAGCCGGACTCGAACCAGTTGTGCTGCTCGTAGCCGGAGAAGCCGAGCGTGCGCATGACCCAGTTCATGACGCCGAACTGCTCGTCGAACAGCCACTGGAAGACGGTGACGGACGCGACGATCGGCATGGCCCAGGCCATCACCAGCGCCATCGACAGGACCAGGCGCATCCATGTGCCGAGGCGGTTCAGCAGGATCCCGACGAGGCTGCCGATCAGCATGATCAGCGCCACGTTGGCCGCGGTGAAGGCGAAGGTGCGCACGACGACGGTCCAGAAGTGCGCGTCGCCCAGCAGCTGGGTGTAGTTCTCGACCCCGTTGAAGGGTGCCTTCCGCTGGATGAACTCGATCTTGTCGACCTTCTGGAACGACAGGATCACGTTCTTGGCCAGCGGGTACAGCAGCAGCGTGGCCAGGCTGAGGACCGCGGGCCCGATCAGGAGGTACGGCAGCCAGCCCGCGGGAAGCGGCTTTCTGCCCCGGCGCGGAGCCGACGGACCGGCCCCCTTGGTGGCGGGCGGCGTCTGCTGGCCACCGGCGGACTTCGGTGGTGCGTCCTGTGGAGCGGTCACCGCTCCCTGGGAGTGCACGGTCATGTCTTGGTTACCTCGGCTGCGGTCGGGCGTCGCACAGGTCGGTCAATGCGCGACCGGGGGTGCGGCGGGCGCGTGGGCGCCGGCCGCACCCCCGGTGCTACGTGCTACTTGTTGATGCGGCTCGCGATTTCCTTGTCCGCGTCCGCACCCGCCTTGGCGGCGTCCTCACCCTTCAGGACCTTGGTCATGAACTCCTTGAGCGGGTTGGGCTCGGTCTCGACGTTCGCCCAGCCCGGGGTGACCGGGGTGATGCGGCCGTTGACGCCGCCCTTGCCCATGGCCTCGGCGAAGGAACCCGCGGCGGGGGTGAAGTTCGCGGCGGCCTGGTTCGGGAGCAGCGCGCCCTTGGTCTCGGCGGCGTACTTCGTCATCTGGTCCTTGCCGGCGGCCAGCGCCAGCCACTCCTTGGCGAGCTCCTTGTTCTTGGAGCGCTCGGCGACGGCGAGGTTCGAGCCGCCGAGGAAGACGGTGCCGGGCTTGTCGGCGGTCTTGCCCGGGATCGGGAAGTAGCCGAAGTCGGCTTCCTTGCCCGCTTCCTTCAGGGCCTTCTCCGCACCGCCGGCCTCCCAGCCGAGACCGATCCAGGAGGCGACGCCGCCCTTGGGAACGACGTCGGTGGACTGCTGCGGGGTGGCCTCGTCCTTGTCCTTGGGGGCGGTGGAGTACGCCTGGAGCTTCTTGTAGAACTCCATCGCGGACGCGGCCTGGGGGGTGCCGAGGCCGCCCTTCCACTTGTCGCCGTCCTTGACGGCGAGTTCGCCGCCCTCGTCCCAGATGAAGCCGGCGAGGACGTACCAGCTCTGGCCGGGGAGGTAGATGGGCTGCGAGGCGGGGTCGGCGGCCTTCAGCTTGTCGAGGCCGGCGATCCACTCGTCGCGGGTGGTCGGCGGGGTGACGCCGGCCTTGGCGAAGGCCTTCTTGTCGTACACGACGACGCGGTTGGCCGCGTACCAGGGGGCGGAGTAGAGCTTGCCGTCGTACTCGGCCGAGGCGAGCATGCTCTTCTGCCAGGCGTCGGAGCCGAGCTTGGCCTTGTCCTTGGTGAGGTCGGCGAGGCCGCCGGTGACCGCGTAGCCGGCGGTCTGGGTGTTGCCGAGCTCGAGGACGTCCGGCGGGGTGTTCTCGGAGAGGGCGGTGGTGACCTTCTCCTGGATGCCCTTCCACTGCTGCTCTTCGACCTTTACCGTGACACCCGGGTGCTTGGCCGAGAACTCGGCGTTGACGGCGTCGATCCAAGCCTTCGGGGCGGAGCCGTCCATCACCCAGACGGTGATCTCCTTGGCGCCGCCGGCGTCGGTCTTGCCCTTGTCGTCGCCGTCGTTGCCACCGCACGCCGCGAGGCCGATCACCATGCCCGCGACTCCGACCGCCGCGATGAGCTTGCGCTTCACGCCACCCTCCTCAGGGATGCTCTGCACTTCCCTCGCCCGCCGCGGTGACGTACCAAGTACTGCCCGTGGGGCCGGGATCTGATCCATATTGGTTTAGACCAGTAACCGGAGCTTGGCCTAGACCTTTAGGGGTGTCAAGGGTCTAATGAGCGGGTGATCGGTCCGTTACCGGACCGACACCTGGGGGAGGGAGGAGGCCTGTCCTCCCACCCGTGTCACGATGTGACCGCACATATCGGAGGAGCCGGTGACGGCAGCGAAACTGGAGTCGGGAAGGCGGGCGGCGATGTCCACCGAAGGGGCGACCACCGAGCCGGAAGGCGGGGCGGCCACTCGCACGGCGCGGGTGCCCAAGTACTACCGACTCAAGCGGCACTTGCTCGACATGACCGAGACGCTGCCCCCGGGCACGCCGGTGCCGCCGGAGCGCACGCTCGCGGCCGAATTCGACACCTCCCGGACCACCGTGCGCCAGGCTCTCCAGGAGCTCGTCGTCGAGGGCCGGCTGGAGCGCATCCAGGGCAAAGGCACTTTCGTCGCGAAACCGAAGGTCTCCCAGCCGCTCCAACTGTCCTCGTACACGGAGGACATGCGGGCCCAGGGCCTGGAGCCCACCTCCCAACTCCTCGACATCGGCTACGTGACGGCCGACGACACCCTGGCCGGACTCCTCAAGATCGCCACGGGCGGCCGGGTGCTGCGCATCGAGCGGCTGCGCCTCGCGAGCGGTGAGCCGATGGCCATCGAGACCACCCACCTCTCGGCCAAGCGCTTCCCGGCGCTGCGCCGGTCGCTGGCCAAGTACACCTCCCTCTACACGGCCCTGGCCGAGGTGTACGACGTACGGCTCGCGGAGGCCGAGGAGACGATCGAGACCTCCCTGGCCACCCCGCGCGAGGCGGGCCTGCTGGGCACCGACGTCGGCCTGCCGATGCTGATGCTCTCCCGCCACTCGCTCGACGCCGACGGCGAACCCGTGGAGTGGGTGCGCTCGGTGTACCGCGGCGATCGTTACAAGTTCGTGGCGCGACTCCAGCGCCCCGCCGTCTGATTCGTAGTTGACTCTCGTTCCGCTATACGGACGGGGGCTTACGTTCACCGGGCGGGCCCCCGTAGATTCCCTGCGCTTACGCAGATGATCAACGAGGGGACGAGGATCATGCCGGAACCGGAAGCAACAGGTACAGAACGGAACGCGGCGAGTCCGGGCACGGCGGCGGACTCGCCCTCCGCACCAGGGACCTCGGGAGGCATGAACCCGAAGTCCGTCGCCGCCTGGGTGCTCGTCGCCCTCGTCGGGGCCCTCGGCTGGGGCATCCTCGCCCTCTCCCGCGGCGAGGAGATCTCGGCCGCCTGGCTGCTCGCCGCCGCGCTGGGCTCGTACGCCATCGGCTACCGCTTCTACGCGCGCTTCATCGCCGACCGGGTCCTGAAGACCGACAAGACGCGGGCCACCCCCGCCGAACGCCTTGACAACGGTGTCGACTTCCACCCGACCGACCGCCGCGTGCTGTTCGGCCACCACTTCGCCGCCGTCGCCGGCGCCGGCCCGCTGGTCGGCCCCGTGCTCGCCGCGCAGATGGGCTATCTGCCGGGCACCATCTGGATCGTCGCCGGCGTCATCTTCGCGGGCGCCGTCCAGGACATGGTCACCCTCTTCTTCTCCACCCGCCGCGACGGGCGCTCGCTCGGCCAGATGGCCCGGGACGAGATCGGCCCCGTCGGCGGAGCCGCCGCGCTGGTCGCCGTGTTCGCCATCATGATCATCCTGCTGGCCGTGCTCGCCCTGGTCATCGTCAACGCGCTGGCACACTCCCCCTGGGGCGTCTTCTCCATCGGCATGACCATCCCGATCGCCCTCTTCATGGGCTTCTACCTGCGCGTGCTGCGCCCGGGCCGGGTCACCGAGATCTCCGTCATCGGCGTCGCGCTGCTGCTGCTCGCCATCGTCGCGGGCGGCTGGGTCGCCGACTCCTCGCTGGCGAGCACCTTCACGCTGGAGAAGGAGACGCTGGTCCTCTGGATGGTGGCGTACGGGTTCATCGCCTCGGTGCTGCCGGTGTGGATGCTCCTCGCGCCCCGCGACTACCTCTCCACCTTCATGAAGGTGGGCACCATCGCGCTGCTCGCCGTGGGC
The DNA here is from genome assembly GCF_001279655.1 of Streptomyces sp. WM6372. Classification (NCBI taxonomy): domain Bacteria; kingdom Bacillati; phylum Actinomycetota; class Actinomycetes; order Kitasatosporales; family Streptomycetaceae; genus Streptomyces; species Streptomyces sp. WM6372. Next base: position 39,049 of record NZ_LGDB01000197.1, read on the forward strand.
GTGGTCGTGGCGATGCCGACGCTGAAGATGCCCGCGGTCACCGATTTCGCCGCCCGCGGGGACGGCCCGGTGTTCGCCGGATCGATGTTCCCGTTCGTCTTCATCACCATCGCCTGCGGGGCCCTGTCCGGCTTCCACGCGCTGGTCTCCTCGGGCACCACACCGAAGATGATCCAGAAGGAGACCCAGGTCCGGGTCATCGGCTACGGCGCGATGCTGACCGAGTCCTTCGTCGCCGTCATGGCGATCATCGCGGCCTGCATCATCGAGCCCGGCCTGTTCTTCGCGGTCAACTCCCCCGCCGGCGTCATCGGCACCACGGTCGAGACCGCCTCGCAGGCCGTGACGAACTTCGGCTTCGCGATCTCGCCCGAGTTCCTCGCGCAGGCCGCGAAGGACGTGGAGGAGGCCAGCCTGCTGTCCCGTACGGGCGGTGCGCCGACGTTCGCACTCGGAATGTCGGAGATCTTCTCGTCCGTGGTCGGCGGCGCCGGGATGAAGGCGTTCTGGTACCACTTCGCGATCATGTTCGAGGCGCTGTTCATCCTGACCACCCTCGACGCGGGCACCCGGGTCGGCCGGTTCATGCTCCAGGACACCCTGGGCAACGTGCACAAGTCCTTCAAGGACGTCAGCTGGAAGCCGGGCGTGTGGCTGGCGAGCGCGGTCGTCGTGGGCGGCTGGGGCTACTTCCTGTGGGTCGGCATCAAGGACCCGCTGGGCGGTATCAACCAGCTGTTCCCGCTGTTCGGGATCGCGAACCAGCTGCTCGCCGCGGTGGCCCTGGCCGTCTGCACCACGCTGCTGGTCAAGTCCGGGCGGCTCAAGTGGGCCTGGGTGACCGGGGTCCCGCTGGCCTGGGACGTGGCCGTCACGCTGACCGCGAGCTGGCAGAAGGTGTTCTCCGACGACGTGAAGGTCGGCTTCTTCGCGCAGCGCGACAAGTACCAGAGCGGGATCGACGCCGGGAAGGTCCTGCCGCCCGCCAAGAACATGGGCGAGATGCACACGATCGTCACGAACGCGACGGTCGACGGCGTGCTGTCGGCGCTCTTCGCGGTCCTGATCGTCATCGTGCTGCTGGACGCTGCGCGGACCTGCCTCAAGGCCGTCGCGAACCCGGAGGCGGTCAGGCTGTCCGAGGTCCCGTGGACCGAGTCGAAGATCATCGCTCCGGCCGGGCTCATCGCGACGCCCGAGGAGCGGGCGGAGCTCGCCGACGCCGGCCTGGACTCGGGCGGCGGCCGGGTGAAGGAGCCGGTGGCGTGAGCGGGGTCCGCGCGGCGCTGGCGAAGGCGCGGTTCTTCGTACGGGAGTTCTCGGGCGAGGCGGCATACGACCGCTACGTGGCCCACGCCCGTACGCACGACCCGGACGCGCAGGTCATGACCCGCCGCGCCTTCGAACGCGCCCGTACGGACTCGCGCGAGGCGGATCCCCGCGAGGGCTTCCGCTGCTGCTGAGTCCCTGACTCACCCGAGGGCCCCGCCGACCAGGCGGGGCCCTCGCGCGTTCTCAGCGCACCCAGTCCCTCACGGTCATGCCTCGCTCGCCTTTCTCGACGGTGCTGTCCCCGACGATAGCGCCGGGCACCGACACCCGTCCGGCACACTCGACCGCATGGACATCGTGATCAGGGAAGCGCTGGCGGCGGAGTACGGGACGCTCGGGGAGATCACCGCGCAGGCCTATCTCGGGGACGGGCTGCTCACCTTCGGCGAGGACGATCCGTACCTCGTACGGCTGCGCGACGTGGCCGGGCGGGCGGCCGACGGGGTGATACTCGTCGCCGCGACGGTTGAGGGCCGGCTCCTCGGCGGTGTGGCCTTCGCCGCGCCCGGGAGCCCGCTGTGCGACATCGCCGGAGCGGGCGAGGCCGAGTTCCGGATGCTGGCCGTCGCCCGGGAGGGCCGCGGGCGGGGCGCCGGGGAGGCGTTGGTGCGGGCCTGCGTCGACCGCGCCCGGGCCATCGAGGGCGTACGGCGCCTCGTGCTGTCCACCACGGACGAGATGACCGGCGCCCACCGGATCTACGAACGGCTCGGATTCGTGCGCACGCCCGAGCGCGACTGGGAGCCCGTACCCGGACTCCCTCTGCTCACGTACGGTCTCGAACTGTAGCCACGCCGACACAACATCTAGGGGGTCGCGCATGACGCGGCCCCCACATGTATGCTCATCCTCGCTGTCGTCGCAGGGGAATCCGGTGCGAATCCGGAACTGTCCCGCAACGGTATGAAGTACACCCATTGGTGTCACCGCAAGTCCGATGACCTGCCGACAGTGCGCCCGGCTCGACCGAACCGGGTGTCGATACGTCCGGGCCTCGCGGTTGGGCCGGTGGACGCCGCGCGGTGCTGCCTCGTCATGCCCGCGCGCGCCCGCTCGAACCCGCACCGCAGGTGTCCCGGAGCCGAGCGAGGGAGAGCTCCCCCCGTGACCATCGCGCCTTCCGCACCGCGCGCCGAGTCCGACCCGTCCGACACCGGAATCGAGACCGGGGGACCTGGGGCCGCACTGCTGCGTACCCTCACCGAGCTGACGGCCGACCTCCCCGACACCGACCCGGGCCGGGTCGCCGCCGCCGCGCTCCGCGGGCGCAGCGCCGCCGCCGACGAGGCCGAGCTGCGCGGGCTGGCCACGGAGGCCGCCGCCGGTCTGATCTCCGAGGACCCGGCGTACTCCCGGCTCGCCGCCCGGCTGCTGACGCTGGCCGTCGCCGAGGAAGCCGCCGGCCAGGGGGCCACCTCCTTCTCCGCCTCCGTCGCGGTCGGTCACCGCGAGGGCCTGATCGCGGACCGCACCGCCGAGTTCGTGGCGCTGCACGCGAGCCGTCTGGACGCGCTGGTCGAGCACACGCTCGCCGAGGGCGCCGACGACCGCTTCGGCTTCTTCGGCCTGCGCACCCTGCACAGCCGCTACCTGCTGCGCCACCCGATCACCCGCCAGGTCATCGAGACCCCGCAGCACTTCATGCTGCGCGTGGCCTGCGGCCTCGCCGAGAACGACACGGTCCAGGCCGTCGAGGAAGTGGCCTCGCTCTACCGGCTGATGAGCCGCCTCGACTACCTGCCGTCCTCCCCCACGCTCTTCAACTCCGGCACGCGGCACCCGCAGATGTCCTCCTGCTACCTGCTGGACTCCCCGCTGGACGAGCTCGACTCGATCTACGACCGCTACCACCAGGTCGCGCGCCTGTCGAAGCACGCCGGCGGCATCGGCCTCTCGTACTCGCGCATCCGCGCCCGCGGTTCCCTGATCCGCGGCACGAACGGCCACTCCAACGGCATCGTGCCGTTCCTGAAGACCCTCGACGCCTCCGTCGCCGCCGTGAACCAGGGCGGCCGCCGCAAGGGCGCCGCAGCCGTGTACCTGGAGACCTGGCACGCGGACATCGAGGAGTTCCTGGAGCTCCGCGACAACACCGGCGAGGACCAGCGCCGTACGCACAACCTGAACCTGGCGCACTGGGTGCCGGACGAGTTCATGCGCCGCGTCAACGCGGACGCCGACTGGTCGCTGTTCTCCCCGGCCGACGTGCCCGAGCTGGTCGACCTGTGGGGCGACGACTTCGACGCCGCCTACCGCAAGGCCGAGGCGGCGGGCCTCGCCCGCAAGACCATGCCCGCCCGCGACCTGTACGGCCGGATGATGCGCACCCTCGCGCAGACCGGCCAGGGCTGGATGACGTTCAAGGACGCCTCCAACCGCACGGCGAACCAGACCGCCGAGCCGGGCACGGTCGTCCACTCCTCCAACCTCTGCACCGAGATCATCGAGGTCACCAACGACGGCGAGACCGCCGTCTGCAACCTCGGCTCGGTCAACATGGGCGCGTTCGTCATCGACACGGCGAACGGTCGCGAGATCGACTGGGAGCGCCTGGACGAGACCGTCCGCACGGCGGTCACCTTCCTCGACCGCGTCGTGGACATCAACTTCTACCCGACCGAGCAGGCGGGCCGCTCCAACTCCCGCTGGCGGCCGGTGGGCCTGGGCGCGATGGGCCTCCAGGACGTCTTCTTCAAGATGAAGATGCCCTTCGACTCCCCCGAGGCGAAGGCCCTGTCCACCAAGCTCTCCGAGCGCATCATGCTCGCCGCGTACGAGGCCTCCTGCGACCTCGCCGAGCGCAGCGGCCCCCTCCCGGCCTGGGAGCAGACCCGCACCGCCCGCGGCGTCCTGCACCCCGACCACTTCGACGTGGAGCTGAACTGGCCCGAGCGCTGGGACGCCCTGCGCGCCCGGATCGCGAAGTCCGGCATGCGCAACTCCCTGCTCCTCGCCATCGCCCCGACGGCGACGATCGCCTCGATCGCCGGCGTGTACGAGTGCATCGAGCCGCAGGTCTCCAACCTCTTCAAGCGCGAGACCCTGAGCGGTGAGTTCCTCCAGGTCAACGCCTACCTGGTGGAGGAGCTGAAGAAGCTCGGCGTGTGGGACGCACAGACCCGTGAGGCACTGCGCGAGTCCAGCGGCTCCGTCCAGGGCTTCGGCTGGATCCCGGCCGAGGTGCGCGAGCTGTACCGCACGGCGTGGGAGATCCCGCAGCGCGGTCTGATCGACATGGCGGCGGCCCGTACGCCGTTCCTCGACCAGGCGCAGTCGCTGAACCTGTTCCTGGAGACGCCCACCATCGGCAAGCTGTCGTCGATGTACGCGTACGCCTGGAAGCAGGGCCTGAAGACCACGTACTACCTGCGGTCACGCCCGGCGACGAAGATCGCCCGCGCCGCGCAGGCGGCCGCCCCCGTCGCGCTGCCCCAGGCGGTCGCCGACGCCGAGGCGCTGGCCTGCTCCCTTGAGAACCCCGAGTCCTGCGAGGCCTGCCAGTAATGAGCTCCACCGACAAGAACCTCCTGGACCCGGGCTTCGAGCTCACGCTCCGCCCCATGCGCTACCCGGACTTCTACGAGCGCTACCGGGACGCGATCAAGAACACCTGGACCGTCGAGGAGGTCGACCTCCACTCGGACGTCGCCGACCTGGCGAAGCTGACGCCTGCCGAGCAGCACATGATCGGCCGCCTGGTCGCGTTCTTCGCGACGGGCGACTCGATCGTCTCGAACAACCTGGTGCTGACGCTCTACAAGCACATCAACTCCCCGGAGGCGCGCCTGTACCTGTCGCGCCAGCTGTTCGAGGAGGCCGTGCACGTCCAGTTCTACCTGACGCTGCTCGACACCTACCTGCCCGACCCGGACGACCGCGCGGCCGCCTTCGACGCCGTCGAGGAGATCCCGTCGATCCGCGAGAAGGCGCAGTTCTGCTTCAAGTGGATGGACTCGGTCGAGAAGATCGACCGGCTGGAGACGCAGGCCGACCGCCGTCGCTTCCTGCTGAACCTGATCTGCTTCGCGGCCTGCATCGAGGGCCTGTTCTTCTACGGCGCCTTCGCGTACGTGTACTGGTTCCGCTCGCGCGGCCTGCTGCACGGCCTCGCCACCGGCACCAACTGGGTGTTCCGCGACGAGACCATGCACATGAACTTCGCGTTCGAGGTCGTGGACACGGTCCGCAAGGAGGAGCCGGAGCTCTTCGACGACGCCCTCCAGCAGCAGGTCACCGACATGCTGAAGGAGGCCGTGGAGGCGGAGCTCCAGTTCGGCCGCGACCTGTGCGGTGACGGCCTGCCGGGCATGAACACCGAGTCGATGCGCGAGTACCTGGAGTGCGTCGCGGACCAGCGCCTGGTCCGCCTCGGCTTCCCGCCGGTGTACGGCTCGCAGAACCCGTTCTCCTTCATGGAGCTGCAGGGCGTCCAGGAGCTGACGAACTTCTTCGAGCGCCGCCCGTCGGCCTACCAGGTCGCCGTCGAGGGCACGGTCGACCTGGACGAGGACTTCTGAGCCGGAAGGCCAACGGCAACGGGAAGGGCCCCGCACCGGATCTCCGGTGCGGGGCCCTTCCCGTTGCCTGCGACTACGCGTTCGGGACGGTCTCGTAGCGCGGGGTGCCCTCTTCCATCTGGCGGAGGGCGTCCTTGCGGTCCCGCTTCGAGAGGCGGTCGATGTACAGGTACCCGTACAGGTGGTCCGTCTCGTGCTGGAGGCAGCGCGCGAAGTAGCCCGTGCCGCGCACCTTGATCGGGTTGCCCTGCGCGTCCTGGCCGGTCACCTCGGCGTAGTCCGGGCGGGCCAGCGAGGCGTACGCGGTCGGCACCGACAGGCAGCCCTCGTTGGAGTCGTCGAGCACGCGGGAACCGGCCGGCAGCTCCACCAGCTTCGGGTTGACCACGACACCGGTGTGGCGCGCGCCGTCGTCGTCCGGGCAGTCGTAGACGAAGACCTTGGCGTCCACGCCGATCTGGTTCGCGGCCAGGCCCACGCCCTCGGCGGCCTTCTGGCTGGCGAACATGTCGTCGATCAGCTGCGCCAGTTCGTCGCCGAACTCGGTGACGTCCTTGCACTCACGGTGCAGGACGGGGTTGCCGACCACCGTGATCGGGCGGGCGGTGCCGCGCTCGCGGTGGGCGAGCTCGCGCGCCTCACAGTCCTCGGTGTCCACGACGTACCCGTCGTTGACGATCTCGACGACCTCGTTCTCCTGCTGCGCCATGTCCGCCGTACGCCTTCCGTAAGTCCACCCGTTCACAATGTGCCGGTACAGCCTACGGTGCCGGGTCAGCAGACCTCTTCGAGATCCCGCCATTCACGGGTGTCCGGGCTGTCCGCGACCCAGCCGTCGAGCAGTCCGCGCACCAGGCCGGCCGGCGCCGCGATCCCGCACTCGCGCTCCGGCACCCACAGCGGGCCGGAGCCGTTCGTACGGTGGCCCAGCGGTCCGGGGTGCCCCGGTTCGCTGTGGTCGTGCGGGTCCAGCTGCTCCCCGTCGCCCTCGCCGCTCGGCATCACGCTCTCCGAGCAGGTCCGGCACAGCAATCGCACCGACGACGACCAGTCCTCGGCGGCGAAGCCCGCGTCCGAGGCCAGCTGCTCCAGCGCGTCACGGTCCTCCTCGGTGGCCGCCTCCAGCAGCACCACCCAGGTCGGCACCGGCGAGGGCGCCCAGAGCTCGATCTCGTCGAAGACCGGGTACGAGGGGCCGGCCGCGGTGACCCGCTCGCCGTGCGGGACCCCGTCGTGCAGGACGACCTCGCCCCAGCGCCGCCCCGAGGAGGGCAGCGGGATCGACAGGACCTCCATGCGGGCCGGGTCCAGCCGGCGGCCCCAGACCACCTCGGCCTCCCCCTCGGGGGACAACCGGACGGCGGCGCTGCCGAGCTCCATGCCGACCGGTTCGCCGCTGCCCTTCGCGGGGTGGGTGCCCGAGCCGTGCGGGTCCCCGGGCACCTTCAGCCCGTACGCCTGCCAGGCCCGGCGGGCCAGCGGCCAGTCCTGCAGCGCGGTCGCGGCGATCCCGACGTTCCACCAGTCCGGGGCGCCGGTCTCGCGGTCCAGCAGGGCCACGGCGCGCAGTCCGGCGGCCCGCGCCTGCTCCCAGTCGTGCCGGAACTTGTGCAGCAGGGCGAGGTTGAACCAGGACTCGGACAGCCAGGGCTCCAGGTCCGCGGCTCTGGTCAGCAGCGCACCCGCGTCCTCGTACCGCCCGTCGCCGATCAGCGTGAACGCGCGGTCGGTGGCCTGCCGCCACGAGGCGGAGGGCCGATGCCGTACCTTCCCGAAGATCCTCACGATTCCCGCCTGCCGGTCCAACGGTGCAGCCTTGCGGACACCCTCACGGACACTCCTACTGGCATCCAACCATGCCCACTCGGACGGCCGCTCATTACCCATGGGTTACCCAGGTGGGACGGGAACAACTCTGTCACGTCCGTCCCTGGCCAGAACCCTTGCGAGACACTCCACGACCTCGGGCTGGTAGTCGCGCCCGGTACCCAGCCGCAGCTGCTCCAGGGCGGCGAGGGGGCCGCCCGGGTGACGGGTACCCCCGAGCAGGTCGTCGTACGCGTTGACCGCCCGCACGATGCGCGCCAGGGCCGGCTGCTCCCGGTACGGGTCGGCCTGCCGCTCCACGATGACGGCCACCTCGGCGGGCACCCCGGTCTGGCGGGCCACGTCCCCGCCGAGCGCGGCGATCCGGCGGGCCTCGGCGGCGGGCAGCCCGGCGGTGGCCCCGGCCCGGACGGGGTCGACGAGGGAGAGCTGGCCGATGTCGTGCATGAGGGCGGCGTACTCCAGCACCGTGAGCTCCCGCTCCGACAGGCCCAGCTCCCGGCCGACGGCGCAGCTCAGGGCGGCCACCCGGCGGGAGTGCCCCGGGCGGGTGTACCCGGCGATCTCGGTGGCCCGGGCCAGGGAGGTGATCGTCTGGCGGTAGGTGGTGCGGATCGCGGTGATCCGGTGGAAGGACAGCTGGGTCAGCAGCAGGGGCACGCAGAAGACGGGCAGGGCCCACAGGCCGGCGACGGCCACGCCGAGGGCCATGACGACCCCGGTGGCGCAGATCGCCGAGCCGATGCCGAGCTGGGCGCGCAGCTCGTCGCGCAGCAGGGGCCCGTACGGCCAGCCCGTGCGGGCGCGGGCCTGGGCGGCGGCGAGCACGGCGTCGCACAGGGCGGTGAGGCCGAGCAGGAGGAGCAGGAAGAGGACGAGGTACGGGCCCTGCCCGATCCCGTGCTCCAGCCGGCCGGAATTGTAGAGCGGCTGGAAGCAGACCGCGGCGAAGGCGACGGTGAGGACCCGGCGGGCCAGGTGGTCGGCGCCGGGAGCACGGCCGCGGGCGATGTGCGGGACGAGCCCGGCCAGCGCCGCGGCGGCGACGACGGTGACGATCTGGAGCACCCCGTGGTGGGTGGGCTCGGCGGCGTCCGGGCCGAGCAGGGCGTACGCGAGGGCGCCGGCGAAGGCCAGCGGCGCGGGCCGGCGGCCATCGGCCGCGTCCGGTGCGGCTGCGGCCGCTGCAGGGGCCCAGGCATCCCGGGCGCCCCAGGTGTCCCGGCGGTCGTGGGCGCCACGGGGGCCGCGCGGGTCCCGGGCGCCCCGGCTGTCGCGGCGGGCGAGCTCGCCGCAGGCGATGAGGGCGCCGAAGGCCAGGGCGGTGCCGGGCTCGACGACGCCGTTCCACAGGGTGTGCCCGAGCCCGGCCAGGGTGAGCACCACGGCGGCCCCGCGCACCCCCCAGACGACCGCGCTCCCGAGCGCCGTGCCCCTCGCGCCCCGCCCTCTCACGCCCCGCCCCCGCCGTCCGGTTCCCGCCCGGTGCGCGGGTCCACGGTCCGTACGCGCGTCCGGGCGCCCTGGGCCGGGAGCCCGGACAGCGCGGACCCGCCGGGGTCCGGGGCCGCGGCGTCGGGCGCCGCCGCCGCGCGGCCGGGGGCGGAACCGGCCGGGATCACCTGGAGGTCGTCCTCGTCCGCCGTGACCACCGGGTGCCAGCCGTCCCGGCCGATCGCCTCGACCAGCGCGTGCACCATCACCGGGTCGAAGTGGGCCCCGGCGCACCGTTCCAGCTCGGCCAGGGCCACCGGCACCGGCCGGGCCCGGCTGTACGAGCGGGTCGAGGTCATCGCGTCGAAGGCGTCGGCCACCGCCACCACCCGGGCCGGCACCGGGATCTGCTCACCGGTCAGCCCGTACGGGTATCCGGAGCCGTCGACCCGCTCGTGGTGGTGCAGGATCGCGGACCGGGCCTCGCCCAGGAACCCGATGCCGCGCACCATCTCGTGCCCGTACTCGGGATGCAGCTCGATGACCCGCCGCTCCTCGGGGGTCAGCGGGCCGTCCTTGCGCAGCAGCCGGGTCGGGACGCCGAGCTTGCCGACGTCGTGCAGGATCCCGGCGATGCGGACGACTTCGAGCCGGTCCCCGTCCATGCCCAGCTCGCGGGCGATCATCGCGGAGGCCTGGCCGACGCGCTCGCCGTGGCCGCGCGTGTAGCGGTCCTTGAGCTCGACGGCCTGGACGAGCGCCCGGATCGTGGCCTGGTGGGCGGCCCGTTCGCGGTGGTACTGGGCGAAGACCCAGCAGGAGATGTACATCGGCAGCAGGACGAGCAGCGCGGCCGGGAGCCCGTACGGGCTGCGCCACAGGACGGCCATCATCAGCCCGGCGAGGCCGTGCACGCAGTGCGGGACGAGGGAGCGGGTGAGCAGCCCGCGCCAGGCCGTGCGCACGGGCCGGCGTTCGGCGGCGGCCAGCACGCCCCCGTCGAGGGCGGCCAGTACGAGGCAGAAGGCGGCGGCCGCGGCGGCCGCGGGCAGCAGCGCGTACGGGAAGTCGGCCAGCCGGCCGTCCGAAGGAGCGCCGCCCAGCAGCCCGAACGTCCGCCCCGCGGCCCAGGCGGCGACGGCCTGCTGCGCCGCGTGCCACACGCGCCGGACCCCGGCCGGCCGCCGGACCACCGGCTGGGCGAAGGCGCCGGGCAGCGCGACGAGCGCGGCGGCGGCCGGGGGCAGCAGGAAGACGGCGGCGAGCAGCACGGGGAAGAACGAGCCGTTGCCCTCGGGGACCCGGATCCGGTTGCCCGGCAGCGGGCAGATCCTGACCAGTTCACAGCCGAGGTAGAGGAAGGCGAGCAGCGCGACAGCCGGCCAGGGGGTGCCGGAGCCGGTGAAGGCCGGAGCGGTGCAGGCGCATGCCGCGAGCACGGCGCCGAGGATGACGGCCCACAGGAGTCGGGGACACGCCGCCGGCGGAAGTACCCGCATGGCGCTCTCCTCCCCTGTGCCGTGCACACCGTTTGGGGAGAATAAGTGGGCCCCCTCGCACAGGGGGCCACATTTTCGTATTGCGCCGTACGGGCACCCCCGGATTAGCACCTTCGAGTGAACGAATCGGCTTCCAGGGGTGGTTGTTCGATCAGCCGGTGGCGGGATCCGCGGTCACGTCGTGATCGGGGATCGCCTGGCCGGAACGGATCAGCTCGATCCGTCCCATGACCTTCGAGCGCAGGTCGGTCGGCACGTCGTCCGAACCGCAGCAGCGCTTCACCAGCTTCTTGACGGCCTGTTCGAGGCCGTACTTCTCCAGGCAGGGATTGCATTCGCCGAAGTGCGTCTCGAACTTCGTGCAATCACTGTCCGGCATCTCGTGGTCCAGGAACTCGTACAAGTGGTCCAGGACCTCAGAGCAATCCGTCTCGTGCGGCTCTCCGCAGCTCATGAGCCCGAGCCTTTCAGGTCGTTCGACTCTCCCGCGCCGGCGGGGACCAGCCCGCGCTCACGGGCATAGTCCTCCAGCATTCCGCGGAGTTGACGGCGGCCACGGTGCAGTCGGGACATGACCGTACCGATGGGTGTACCCATGATGTCCGCGATCTCCTTGTACGCAAAGCCCTCTACGTCGGCGAGATAGACCGCGATGCGGAACTCCTCCGGAATGGCCTGGAGCGCTTCCTTCACATCCGAATCGGGCAGGTGGTCGAGCGCCTGCGATTCGGCGGAACGAAGGCCCGTCGACATGTGCGACTCGGCGCGCGCCAGCTGCCAGTCCTCGATCTCCTCCGCCGCGCTGCGCTGCGGTTCACGCTGCTTCTTGCGGTAGGAGTTGATGAACGTGTTGGTCAGAATGCGGTAGAGCCATGCCTTGAGGTTGGTGCCCTCGCGGAACTGGTGGAAGGACGCGTATGCCTTCGCATACGTCTCCTGGACCAGGTCCTCGGCGTCGGCCGGATTGCGCGTCATGCGCAGCGCGGCCGAGTACATCTGGTCGAGGTAGCCGAGGGCGTCCCTCTCGAAGCGCGCGTTGCGCTCCGCGGTCGTCTCCTCCGCGTGGCCTTCGTCGGTCCCAGCGACAGGACCCACCTCCTCCGACTGCGTGACGGCTCCGAAAGCGGACCCGCTCGAATCGGAGAATAGTCGACCATCCCGGCCCTCCGCCGCCTGAAGCGGGCGGCGCTTGGGCGCGGGCAGGACCGTCCAGTCCAGGCCTGCCGCCTGCGGACGGTGCTGGCTGATGACCTGGGTCATGCGGTCCCTCTCCTCCGACTGATCCCGTGCTTTCTGACATTCCGCACAACAGAAGGGTCGGGCCGCGCATTCCCCGGCGGGGGCCGGTTCCACGGCCTCTGTCAGGTGTGCGCCCGGGGTGTGACGCGGATCACCGCGGGGCCGTCCCGGTCCGCGGACCCCTGGCCCCGCTGCGACGGCCGCGTCCGTCAGAGGGGCAGCCCGGCGAGCCAGGCGGCGACGGCCCCGGTGATCACCGTGAGGGCCTCGTCCTGGGTCAGGTCCGCCTTCTTCGGCACGGCGAAACCGTGATCGGCGTGCGGGACCTCCACCAGTTCGTACGGTGCGTGCGCGGTCGGCGGCGGGAACTCCTCCGGCCGCCCGAAGGGGTCCCGGCCGCCCTGGACCACCAGGGTGGGCCGCCCGGCGCCGGTGAGCTCCCCGGCCCGGGACTTCTCGGGCCGGCCCGGCGGGTGCAGCGGGAACGCCAGGGCCAGCACCGCGGCCGCCCCCAGCTCGGCGGCGGTCCGGCAGGCCACCCGGGCGCCGGCGCTGCGGCCGCCCGCCACCACCGGCGGTCCGGGCTTCGCCAGCGCGGGCCACAGGCCCCGCCAGCCCTCGTCCAGCACCTTGGGCGCGGCGGCCACCTTCTTCCCGGCGACCCGCCACGGCTGCTCGACGAGCGCCACGGTGACCCCGTGGGCGGGCAGGGCGGCGGCCAGGGCCACGAGGTCGCGGGCCTCGATCCCGCCGCCGGCGCCGTGGCTGACGGCCAGCACGAGGCGGGCGGCCGTACGGGCGGGTACGGGATGCCAGGTGATGCGGGCCTCGCCCGCCGGGGTGTCGACGCTCTCGGTGCGCGTACGCGTGGTCATGCCGCCCATCCTGCCCGGGCCCCGGGCCCGGCCGGGCGAGGCGCGGTCCCGATGAGACGGGCTAGAAGAGCGTGGCCTCCTCCGGCGCGGCCAGCTCGTGGAGCAGCTCCGGCCCGTTGTTGCGGACGTTGCTGACGGCGGTGGACACCGGGTACGCGCGCATCAGCCCGCCCGGCGGCGGCGCGAGCAGCGCCTGGAGTTCGTCGGTGTCGGTCCGGGCCGGGTCCAGCCAGGCGTCCCAGCGGTCCGGGGTCAGCATCAGCGGCATCCGGGGGTGGATCTCGGCGAGCGAGGCCGGCCCCTCGGCGGGGGCCACGCCCAGCGGCCCGGTCTCGGCCTCGGCGGTGATCACCGAGCAGGTCGCCCACCAGGCCTGCGGGTGGTCGCCGGGGAGCGTCGGATCGCGCCAGAACTCGTATATCCCGGCCATGGCGAAGACGGAGCCGTCGGCGGGGAGCACGAAGTAGGGCTGCTTGCGGGCCCGCTTCTTCTTGCCCTCGACCTCCAGCTGCCGCTCGTCGTGGGCGGTGACCCACTCGTAGTAGCCGTCGGCGGGGACGATGCAGCGGCGCTGCGCGAAGGGGCGGCGGAAGGAGGGCTTCTCGGCCACCGTCTCGGAGCGGGCGTTGATCATCCGGGCGGCGCCGTCGGCGTTCTGGGCCCAGGAGGGGACGAGCCCCCACCTCACCGTGCGCAGCTGACGAACCGGACGCGGGTCCGGAGCGTCTTTCACGGGACGGTCGAGGACGACGTGGACCTCCTTCGTCGGCGCCACGTTCCAGTCGGGTGCCAGGGTCTCCTCGGGCTCCCACTTCTCGATGCCGAAGGCCTCCACCAGGTCCTCCGGCCGACGACTCGCTGCATACCGTCCGCACATGGCTGCCAGACTGCCATCCCACCCGCCCACCACCGCAAGGAGTCCGCCACTCCATGAACAGCTCCACGGACAGCACCACGACCGCCGGCCTGTGGGACCGGCTCACGGGCATACAGACCCCGCCGGCACTGTGGCTGGTGATCGTGACGGGCGTGGTCGCCCTGGCCGCCGTGGGACCGCGCCCGCTGTGGCGGCTGTCCCGCAACGCCGTGACCATCGCCCACGAGGGAGGCCACGGGCTGCTGGCGCTGCTGACCGGGCGGCGCCTGGACGGGATACGGCTGCACTCCGACACCAGCGGGGTCACCGTCAGCCGCGGCAAGCCGACCGGGCTCGGGATGATCCTGACCGCCGCGGCCGGGTACACGGCGCCCTCCCTGCTCGGGCTGGGCGGGGCCGCGCTGCTGTCGGCCCACCGGATCACGCTGCTGCTGTGGGCGGCCACCGCGCTGCTGCTCGCGATGCTGGTGATGATCCGGAACGCGTACGGCGCCCTGACGGTGGTGCTGTCCGGCGCCGCGTTCGTCCTGGTCTCCTGGCTCGCCCCGGCCGAGGTCCAGGCGGTCTTCGCGTACCTGGTGGTGTGGTTCCTGCTGCTGGGCGGGGTCCGGCCGGTCTTCGAGCTGGGGGCCAAGCGCCGTCACGGCGGGGCGCCCGATTCCGACGCGGACCAGCTGGGGCGGCTCACGCACGTCCACCCGGTGGCCTGGCTGCTCCTCTTCCACGCCGTCGCGCTGTGCTCGCTGATCGGCGGCGGGCGCTGGCTCCTCGGCCTCTGAGCCGGCCTCCTCGTCCGACCGCCGGGTCCGGCCTCCGCGTCCGGCCTCCGCGTCCAACCTCCGAGACCAGCGTGCGATCAAGATCTGGGCCCGGGGCGAGCCACTAAAGTGGGGGCCATGACCGAGACCCCCGCGCTCCCCGCCCTCTGGCCCGCTCCGCTCGCCGACGGCACCGTCCACGCCACCGTCACCGTGCCCGGGTCGAAGTCGGTCACCAACCGCGCCCTCGTCCTCGCCGCGCTCGCCGCCGAGCCGGGCTGGGTGCGCCGCCCGCTGCGCTCGCGCGACTCGCAGCTGATGTCGGACGCCCTGCGCGCGCTCGGCGTCGGCATCGAGGAGACCGCCTCCTCCAGCTCCGGCGACGGCGCCGGCGGCGAGGCCTGGCGGGTCATCCCGGCCGCGCTGCACGGCCCGGCCACCGTCGACGTCGGCAACGCGGGCACCGTCATGCGCTTCCTGCCGCCCGTCGCCACCCTGGCCGCCGGCGACATCCGCTTCGACGGCGACCCGCGCTCCTACGAGCGCCCGCTCGGCCAGGTCATCAGCGCCCTGCGCACCCTCGGCGCCCGGATCGACGACGACGGCCGGGGCGCGCTGCCGCTGACCGTCCAGGGCGGCGGGGCACTGGAGGGCGGCGTCGTCGAGATCGACGCCTCCAACTCCTCGCAGTTCGTCTCGGCGCTGCTGCTGTCGGGCCCCCGCTTCAACCAGGGCGTCGAGGTGCGGCACACCGGCACCACGCTGCCGTCGATGCCGCACATCCGGATGACGGTGGAGATGCTGCGCGCGGCGGGCGCCCAGGTCGACACCCCCGAGGCGGGTGGCGAGCCGAACGTGTGGCGGGTCGCGCCGAGCGCGCTGCTGGGCCGTGACGTGGTCGTGGAGCCGGACCTGTCGAACGCGCAGCCGTTCCTGGCGGCCGCCCTGATCACCGGCGGTACGGTCACCATCCCGGACTGGCCGCGCCGCACCACGCAGCCCGGCGACGAGCTGCGCCGGATCTTCACGGAGATGGGCGGCTCCTGTGAGCTGACCGGCGCGGGCCTGGTCTTCACCGGCAGCGGCAAGATCCACGGCATCGACGTGGACCTCGGCGAGGTCGGCGAGCTCACCCCCGGCATCGCGGCCGTCGCGGCGCTGGCCGACTCCCCGTCCACCCTGCGCGGGGTGGCGCACCTGCGGCTGCACGAGACGGACCGGCTGGCCGCGCTGACCGCGGAGATCAACGGGCTCGGCGGCGAGGTCACGGAGACCGCCGACGGCCTGCACATCCGCCCGCGCCCGCTGCACGGCGGCGTGTTCCACACCTACGACGACCACCGGATGGCCACCGCGGGCGCGGTGATCGGCCTGGCGGTGGAGGGCGTGCAGATCGAGAACGTGGCGACGACCGCGAAGACCCTGCCGGACTTCCCGAAGATGTGGACAGACATGCTCTCGGGAGCGGGAGCGTAGGGCCCCGTCATGCGCAGGTACGGCAAGCACACCGACGAGGACGACATCCGCCAGCGGCCCAACCCCAAGGGCAACCGGCCCCGGACCACCATCCGGCCCAAGCACGAGGACGCGGCCGAGGGCTTCGTCCTGACCGTCGACCGCGGGCGGCTGACCTGCCTGGTCGACGGCCGCACCATCCACGCGATGAAGGCCCGCGAGCTGGGCCGCAAGGCGGCCGTGGTCGGCGACCGGGTCTGGATCGTCGGCGATCTGACCGGCAAGAAGGACACCCTCGCGCGGATCGTGCGGATCGAGGAGCGCAAGTCCGTCCTGCGGCGCACCGCGGACGACGACGACCCGTACGAGCGGGTGGTCGTCGCCAACGCGGACCAGCTGGCGATCGTCACGGCGCTGGCCGATCCGGAGCCGCGGCCCCGGATGATCGACCGCTGTCTGGTGGCCGCGTACGACGCCGGGCTGGAGCCGCTGCTGGTCCTCACGAAGTCGGACCTGACCTCCGCGGACAAGATCCTGGAGATCTACTCCACGTTCGGCCTGAACTACGTGGTGACCAACCGCGAGGAGCTGGCGACGGGCGACGCCGCCGACCGGGTGCGCGAGCGCCTGAACGGCCGGATCACCGCCTTCGTCGGCCACTCGGGCGTCGGCAAGACCACCCTGGTCAACTCGCTGGTCGCCGAGGGCCGCCAGCGTGCCACCGGGCACGTCAACGCGGTGACCGGCCGCGGCCGGCACACCACCACCTCGGCGCTCGCGCTGCCGCTGCCGGGCGGTGACGGCTGGGTCATCGACACCCCGGGCGTGCGCTCCTTCGGTCTGCACCACGTGGACCCGTCCCGGGTGATCCTGGCCTTCCCGGATCTCGTTCCCGGTACGGAGGAGTGCCCGCGGGCCTGCAGCCACGACGAGCAGGACTGCGCGCTCGACAAGTGGGTGGAGGACGGCCACGCGGATCCGGCCCGCCTGTACTCGCTGCGGCGGCTCCTGGAGACCCGCGAGCGCCGCGAAGGAGACTGATCGTCCGGCGGGGTTTGCCGCCCGCCAGGCCTGGTAAATGCATAATCGCACCACGTGACACGACGTCACCTGACGCGGGGAGGCATTCGCCATGGCCTGGCTGCTGGTGGTCGTCGCCGGAATCCTGGAGACCGGTTTCGCGGTGTGCCTCAAGCTGTCGCACGGGTTCACCCGGCTGTGGCCGACCATCGCCTTCGCCGCCTTCGCCCTCGGCAGCTTCGGGCTGCTGACCCTGGCCCTGAAGAAGCTCGACGTGGGCCCGGCCTACGCGGTGTGGACGGGCATCGGGGCCGCCGGAACGGCCATCTACGGCATGGTCTTCCTCGGCGACCTCGTCTCGACCCTCAAACTCGTCTCGATCTCGCTGGTCATCCTGGGCGTCATCGGCCTCCAGCTGTCCGGTTCGGCTCACTGAGCAGGCGCAGCAGCCGCATCAGCTCCCCCAGCCCCGGCTCCTCGCCCGGCGCTATCACGTACGAGAGCGCGAGGCGTACGGCGAGTTCGCAGTACTGCGCCCCCTCCCCCGGGCTGAGCGTGGCCGAGGCCCGGTCGCGGACGGCCCGGGCCAGCTCCCCGGGCCCGGGGGCCGGTACTCCGGGCCGCACCCCCTGCCCGGGCGGCGTGGGTAAGTTCCCGTCCCAGCACCCCGTCAGCAGCGCCCGTACGAGGGGACGCGCGCGGGCGGCCCGTACGGTCCACTCCGCGACCGAGGCGAGGCGCTCGGCGGTGGCGGCCGGGGAGCGCAGGACCCGGTCCACCCCTTCGAGGTACCAGTCGGCCTCGCGCCGCACCAGGGCCCTGCCCAGGCCCGCCTTGCCGCCGAACTCGTTGTAGAGGGTCTGCCGGGACACCCCGGCGGTGGCGGCCACGTCGACCATCCGCACGGACGGCCAGGGGCGCGCCAAGAGCGCCGTTCCCGCCGCTTCCAGCAAGGACTCCCGGGCTGCCGGCATGCGCGCCTCCCCGCTCGACTTCCCCCGCTCCGATTCCCCGCTCGGCTTCCCCGCCAGAGTTGACGGACCGACAGATCCTGTCAAGGGCGCCCGGGGGTCGCACCGTGGACGCCGTTCGCCGGGTCCGGGCGGTCCCGATACTGTTCGAGCATGCCCGAGTATGACGATGACCTCCGCCTCGCCCTTGAGCTCGCCGACGCGGCGGACGCCGCCACGATGCAGCGGTTCCGCGCCCTCGACCTGTTGGTCGAGACGAAGCCGGACATGACCCCGGTGAGCGAGGCCGACAAGGCCGCCGAGGAGATCGTCCGGGCCGGGATCGAGGCCGCGCGGCCCGCCGACGCCATCCTGGGCGAGGAGTACGGGCTCAAGGGCAGCGGCCCGCGCCGCTGGGTCGTGGACCCGATCGACGGCACGAAGAACTACGTGCGCGGCGTCCCCGTCTGGGCGACGCTGATCTCGCTGATGGAGGAGGGCTCCGACGGGGCCTTCCGGCCCGTGGTCGGCGTGGTCTCGGCACCGGCGCTGGGCCGCCGCTGGTGGGCGGCGCAGGGCGGGGGCGCGTACGCCGGCGGTGCGCTGGGCGCTGCGCCCGTTCCGCTCGGGGTCTCGAAGGTGGGCGCCCTCGGCGACGCCTCGTTCGCGTACTCCTCGCTGAGCGGCTGGGAGGAGCAGGGCCGGCTCCCCGGCTTCCTGGACCTGACCCGGCAGTGCTGGCGCACCCGCGGCTACGGCGACTTCTGGCCGTACATGATGGTCGCGGAGGGCTCGCTGGACCTGTGCGCCGAGCCGGAGCTGAACCTGTGGGACATGGCGGCCATCGCGGTCGTGGTCCAGGAGGCGGGCGGCCGGTTCACGAGCCTGGACGGCGTGGAGGGTGTGCACGGCGGGAACGCGGCCGCCTCGAACGGGCTGTTGCACGAGGAGATGCTGGGGTATCTGCGCCCGCGCGACTGAGCCGTACGGGTCCTGCACCCGGACGACCGGGTGCGCCCTCTTGATGACTCTGCGTACCCATGGGAATCTGAGACTCCTCCGCTTGTGCGCTTGTGAAGACCTTCTCTAAGTGCGCGGAGGACACTCCCCAGGAGGTGGCTCCCTTCATGCTCGTCCGCGACGCCATGAGCACCGTGATCCTCACCCTCGGACCCGCCCACACCCTCCGGCAGGCGGCCTGCCTGATGTCCGGCCGCCGGGTCGGCGCAGCCGTCGTCCTCGATCCCGACCACAGCGGCATCGGCATCCTGACCGAACGCGACATCCTCAACTCCATCGGTGCGGGCCACGATCCCGACCGGGAGTCCGTGGGCGCGCACACCACCAACAACGTGGTGTTCTGCACCCCGCAGGCCACCGTCCAGGAGGCCGCCGAGGCGATGGTCCGCGGCGGCTTCCGCCATCTGATCGTGCTGGAGCACGGCGGCCCCGTCGGCATCGTGTCCGTACGGGACGTGATCCGCTGCTGGGTCCCGGCGCGGCGCAGCACCGTACCGGCGTAAAGCCGGAGGGCCGGACCCCGAGGGGGTCCGGCCCTTCAACTCTCGGCGAGCGGATCCGTCAGCCGCGAAGGGCCTGGACCGCGGCCTCCAGCCGCTTGCCGAAGTCACCGTCCGCCTGGCGGAAGTTGTCGATCGCGCGCTCGGCGATGTCGTCACGGGAGACCTTGGCGATGAAGCCGGACAGGTTCTCGATCAGACGGGACCGCTCCTCCTCGGACATCAGGCGGTAGAGGTCGCCCGCCTGGACGAAGTCGCTGTCCTCGGAGTGGACCGGGGCGGCGTGGTTGCCCGTGCCGCCGGTGACCGGGGTGGACTGCCACAGCGGGCGGTCCGTCTGGAACGGGCCGCCGAAGCTGTTCGGCTCGTAGTTCTTCGCTCCCTTGTGGCGGCCGTCGTACAGGAAGCCGTCACGGGAGTTGGTGCGCGCCTCGGTGGCGTGCGGGCGGTTCACCGGCAGGTGGTCGGCGTTGATGCCGACGCGGTAGCGGTGGGCGTCGCCGTAGGCGAAGAGACGGCCCTGGAGCATCTTGTCCGGGGACGGACCGATGCCGGGGACGAAGTGCGCCGGGCTGAAGATGGACTGCTCGACCTCGGCGAAGACGTTCTCCGGGTTGCGGTTGAGCTCCAGCTTGCCGATCTCGACCGGCGGGTAGTCCTCGTGCGGCCACACCTTGGTGAGGTCGAACGGGTTGAAGCGGTACTGCGCCGCGTCGGCCGCCGGCATGATCTGGACCTGCACGGTCCAGGTCGGGAAGTCGCCGCGCTCGATGGACTCGCGCAGGTCGCGCTGGTGGGAGTCGGGGTCCTCGCCGGCGAGCTTGTTGGCCTCGGCCTGGGTGAGGTTCTTGATGCCCTGGTCGGTCTTGAAGTGGTACTTGACCCAGAAGACCTCGCCGGCCTCGTTGTTCCACTGGAACGTGTGCGAGCCGTAGCCGTTCATGTGGCGGTAGGACGCCGGGATGCCGCGGTCGCCGAAGAGCCAGGTCACCTGGTGGGTGGATTCGGGCGACAGACCCCAGAAGTCCCAGACGTTGTCCGCCTCCTGCGAGCCGGTGTACGGGTCGCGCTTCTGGGTGTGGATGAAGTCCGGGAACTTGATGGCGTCCTTGATGAAGAACACCGGGGTGTTGTTGCCGACGAGGTCGTAGTTGCCCTCTTCGGTGTAGAACTTCAGCGCCCAGCCGCGGGGGTCGCGCACCGCGTCGGCCGCACCGAGGTTGCCCGCGACGGTGGAGAAGCGCAGGAACGTTTCGGTCTGCTTGCCGACCTCGGACAGGAACTTCGCCCGGGTCCACTGCGAGACGTCACGGGTGAGGGTGAAGGTGCCGTACGCACCGGCGCCGCGGGCGTGCACCACGCGCTCCGGTATGCGCTCGCGGTTGAAGTGGGCCAGCTTCTCCAGGAGCAGCTGGTCCTGGACCAGGACGGGGCCTCCGACGCCGGCCGTCTCGCTGTTCTGGTTGTCGGCGACCGGAGCCCCGGCCTCCGTGGTGAGCGGTCCCTGCGTCACGTGCGCCTCCTGCGTCATTCCTGCCATGTGCCTGTGCCTGTCCTTGGCCCTTGTCGTACTCGATCCTACGATGGACTTTGTCTAAGTCAAGCAAGGTTCCAAGTCCACACAGGTTCGGGAGTTACACCGAATCCCTCACTGTTAGGCTGGTGTACATGAGTGACCTGCTGGAACGACTTCGCGGACGCGGATGGCGCATGACCGCACAGCGGCGCGTCGTGGCCGAGGTGCTCGACGGTGACCACGTTCACCTGACGGCCGACGAGGTGCACGCGCGCGCGGTGGACAAGCTGCCGGAGATCTCGCGGGCCACCGTCTACAACACGCTGGGTGAGCTGGTGTCCCTCGGCGAGGTCCTGGAGGTCGCGACCGACCGCCGGGCCAAGCGGTACGACCCGAACGCCCACAAGCCCCACCAGCACCTGGTGTGCGCCCAGTGCGGCGCGATCCGGGACGTGCACCCGGCGGGCAACCCGCTGGCCGACCTGCCGGACGCGGAGCGGTTCGGCTTCGTGGTGTCGGCGGTCGAGGTGACGTACCGCGGGCTGTGCCCGTCCTGCGCGGCGGCGGCGTAACGAACGGAGAGGGGCCCGGGAGCGATGCTCCCGGGCCCCTCTTTCTTTGCCCTTGCCGTGAAACGACCGAAGGCCCGGATCCAGAGGATCCGGGCCTTCGGCCTTCAGTAGCGGGGACAGGATTTGAACCTGCGACCTCTGGGTTATGAGCCCAGCGAGCTACCGAGCTGCTCCACCCCGCGTCGGTGAACACGACTTTACGCGAGGCCCCCCGACAGATGCAAATCGCTTAACTTTCCGGCTCGGCGGAGCCGCACCGTCAGGCCGAGAGCTCTTCCGCCAGGGCCTCACGGAGCCGGGCCGCCCGCTCGGAGACCTCCGCGGGGCCCAGCTCCATGGCCCGGACGCACCACTTCTGCCCCTCCGCCAGGTCCCCGTGGCGCGCGGCCAGCAGCCCCAGCCGCAGCGCCGCCCGGCCGTGGCCGGCCACGGCGGCCCGGGTCCACCACAACGCGGCCTCCGGCTCGTTCCCCTCGCGCGCCAGCAGCAGGCCGAGATTGAACGCACCGTTCCGGGAGCCCGCCTCGGCGGCCTCCCGGTACCACCGCGCGGCGACGGCGAGATCGCCCCGCGCGGCGGCCAGCATCCCGACCCGCACCTGCGCGCGCCGGTGCCCCAGCTCCGCGGCACGCTCGTACCACTCCTCGCTCTCGCTGCGCTCGCCCCCGCCGACCGGCTCGCCCAGCGCCACCGGCTCCGGCGGCGGAGCCAGCGATTCCAGCAGCGCGGCCAGCCGGAACGCCGCCTCCGCGCTGCCGCCGCCCGCGGCGCAGCGCAGGTGCCGCTCGGCCGCCCGGTCCTCGCCGTCGCGGACCAGCGCGATGCCGACCTGGAGCGCCGCGTCGGTGTGACCCGCGGACGCGGCCCGCTCGTACCACTTCAGCGCTGTCCGGTCCTCGTCCCGGCTCGCGAACAGGATCCCGAGGTTGAACGCGGCGTCGACGCTGCCCGCCTCGGCCGCCTTCGAGAACCACGGCTCGGCGCCCGCCGCGTCGCCGACCTGGAGCAGCATGATCGCGAGGGCGTTGGCGGCCTCCCGGTGGCCGGCGTAGGCCGCCCGCCGGTACCACTGCTCGGCCTGCGCGGTCCGCTCCTGTGCGGCGCACAGCAAAGCAAGGTTGTACGCCCCGTTCTGGTCGCCCGCGTCCATGGCGGTCCGGTACCACTTCTCCGCGGTCTGGGTCTCCCCCCGCGCAGCGTGCAGGGCGCCCAGGGCGTTGGCCGCGTTGCCGTCGCCGTCCTGCGCGGCCCGGTTCCACCACGCGACGGCGCTCTCCTCGTCGCCGGCGTCGCGCAGCAGGAAGCCGAGCGCGCACGCCGCCCGCGCCTCGCCCTGCTTGGCGGAGGTCAGGTACCAGCGCCCGGCCTCCTTGAGCTCCCCGCGCGCCTCCAGGAGGGCGCCCAGGTGCAGCGCGGCGCGCCGGTGCCCGCGCGCCGCGGCCTGCCGGTACCACTGCTCCGCCTCGGTGGGGTCGCCCTTGCGCAGGTGCCGGGCCAGCCGGTACGCGGCCTCGCGGTGCCCCTGCTCGGCCGCCTGGCGCAGCCAGCGCTCGACGCCCTTGTCGCCGCGGTGCTCCAGCAGGTCGGCGAGCCCGTACGCGCCCAGGGCATGGCCGGATTCCGCCGCCTGGCGCAGCCAGTACTCGGCGGCGGGCTCGTCCCCGCGCTCGCGGAAGTGGCGTCCCAGGGCGTGTGCGGCCGGGGCGGATCCGGCCACGGCGGCGACCCGCCACCAGCCGGCGGCCTCCTCGGGGTACCCGCGCTGGAGCAGCAGCACGCCGAGGTTGTTCGCGGCGGCGCGGTCCCCCTCCGCGGTGGCGCCGCGCAGGTACGGCTCGGCGCCGGCCAGGTCGCCCCGGCGCAGCAGCAGCGCCCCGAGCACGCTCATCGCGCCCGGGTCCCCCCGGTCGGCCGCGACCCGGTGCCGTGCTTCCAGCTCGGTGTCGCTCGCCGGGTCGGTCTCGGCGAACATTTCTTCCGCGAAATCCGCATCGGTCAGTGCGGTCTGCGCGTTAACGACCGGAGCCTCCTCGTTGGCCTCTGCGCCCGATTCGACTTCCGCCCTCACAAACCGCCCTGTCTCCAGCAGAGTTGACCTGTCCCCCATAAATCCCATCGTCGCATCACCTGCTACCCGCGTACACCTGGTATGTCGCAGCCTGTGAGGTCACTACAGCGTTTTGTCGACATGCCCACAGAGAGATAAGTCAAACACGCTCCCGCCCCAACTCACCCGTCTCAGCTACCTCATGGCCCCCGCGTGTCCTCCTGGACATGACGAAAGACCTGATGGACCCGGACATGACGAAGGCCCGGATCCCATGGATCCGGGCCTTCATCTTCAGTAGCGGGGACAGGATTTGAACCTGCGACCTCTGGGTTATGAGCCCAGCGAGCTACCGAGCTGCTCCACCCCGCGTCGGTGAAACCACAGTATCACGACGCGGGACTGAGCCATTACCGGTTACCCCGCGGGCGGCGGGCTCGCCGGCTTCGCCTCCGCGTCGATCGCCCGCTGGAGCGCCGCCTTGATGTCGTCCTGCGCCTTGCCGAAGGCCGCCCAGTCGCCGGCCTGGCGGGCCTTGTCGGCCGCCTCGATCGCCTTCTTGGCGTCGTCCAGCGCTGCCTTGACCGTCGGGTTCTGGGAGGCCGGGGGCGTGGTGGTGCCCTCGCCCGGCGGGGTCACCGGAGTCGTCGGCACCGTCGGCGCCTCCGCCCCGAAGACCACGTTCAGCGCCTTCTCCAGGCTGTCCTCGAACGCCGTCTGGTTCCCGTACGTCACCAGCACCTTGCGCAGCAGCGGGTACTTCAGATTCGAACTGCGCACGTACACCGGCTCCACGTACAGCATCCCGCCGTCGAGCGGCACCGCGAGCAGGTTGCCGTACTCGACCTCGGAGTCGCCGCCGCGCAGCAGCCGGATCGACTCGGCGATCTTCGGCTCCGACTGGAACTTGCTCTGCACCTGCTTGGGGCCGTCGACCGGCTTGCTGGTCGGCAGCTTCAGGATTCTGATCTTGCCGTAGTCCGGGGTGCCCGGATCGGCGTTGACCGCCATAAAGGCGCTCAGGTTGTCCCGCTCGTTCGGCGTGAACGTCGTCGTGAGCGAGAAGACCTGGTCCTTCTCCTTCTGGCCCGGCATCTTCATCGACAGGTAGTACGGCGGGACCGCCGTACCGGCCTTGGTCGTCGGGTCGTCCGGGACGGCCCAGGCCTCACTGCCGCTGAGGAAGGTCTGCGGGTCGGTCACGTGGTACCGGGTGAGCAGCTCGCGCTGGACCTTGAAGAGGTCCTGCGGGTAGCGCAGGTGGTCCATGAGCGGCTTGGAGATGTCGCTCTTGGGCTTGACCGTTCCCGGGAACGCCTTCATCCAGGTCTTGAGGACCGGGTCCTCGGTGTCCCACTGGTACAGGTTGACCGTTCCGTCGTACGCGTCGACCGTGGCCTTGACCGAGTTGCGGATGTAGTTGACCTGGTTCTCCTGTGCCACTACGGCGCGCTGGCTGTTGGTGAGGGAGTCCGCGGTGCTCTGACCCAGCGTGGTGCGCGAGGCGTACGGGTAGCCGTTCGTCGTCGTGTACGCGTCGACGATCCACTTGATCCGGCCGTCGACGACCGCCGGGTAGGGGGCGCCGTCGATGGTCAGCCACGGGGCGACGGCCTCGACGCGCTCCTTGGGCGTGCGGTGGTAGAGGATCCGCGAGCCGTCGCCGATGGCGCCGGAGTAGAGGATCTGCGGCTCGCTGAACGCGAGCGCGTACGCCGCCCGGTTGACCGGGTTGTCGAGGTTGACTCCGGAGTCGCCCTTGTAGCTCGTCTCCTTCTCGCCCTTGTCGTCCGAGTAGTCGAGCTCCTTCTGCGGACCGCCGACGATCGAGTACTGCTTCGTCTGCTCGCCGTAGTAGATGCGCTGCTCGAAGTCCGTGCCGAACATCCCCTTGGAGGGCAGGTCGGACTGCGTGAAGTCGGGGGCGCCGTCCTTGACGGTGGTGCCCTTGGCGGCGACCACGCCGTAGCCGTGCGTGTACTTGAAGTGGTCGTTGATCCAGTTGTTCTTCGGGATGCCGCCGATGTTCAGCTCGCGCAGCCCGATGACCGTGTCCTGGCCGCTGTACCGGTCCACGGCGAGCGTGGACGGGAAGGCGTAGTAGCCCTTGACCTGCTGGAGCTGCTGGAAGGCCGGGGAGACGATGTTCGGGTCGAGGAGCCGGACGCTGGCCGTGGTGTCGGCCGCCTGCCGCAGCTTGGTCTTGTCCTCGGTCTGCGGGACGCCCGGGTAGTCCTTCACCTCGGAGCGGTCGATCCCGTAGGCGTCACGCGTCGCCTTGATGTTCTTCTCGACGTACGGCGATTCCTTGGCCTGCTCGTTCGGCTGGACCTGGAACTTCTGCACGATCGCCGGGTACAGCCCCCCGATCAGGATCGCCGAGAGCACCATCAGGCCGAAGCCGATGACCGGCAGCTGCCAGGTACGGCGCCACAGCGTCGCGAAGAACAGCGCGGCGCAGATGGCGGCGATGGCGACGAGGATCGTCTTCGCCGGCAGGTACGCGTTCGCGTCGACGTAGCGCAGGCCGGTCCAGTTGTCAGCGGCCTTGAAGTCGCTGGACTTCACGGCGAGGCCGTACCGGTCGAGCCAGTACGCGACCGCCTTGAGCGTCACGAAGAGGCCGAGCAGCACCGACAGGTGCCCGGTCGCGGCGGCGGTGGCCCGGGCGCCCGGGCTCGTCACGCGCAGTCCGCCGTACAGGTAGTGGACGACGACCGCGGCGATCACCGACAGCACGACCGCGGCGAAGCCGAAGCCGAGCAGGAAGCGGTACCAGGGCAGGTCGAAGGTGTAGAACGACACGTCCAGGTGGAACTGGGGGTCCTTCTGCCCGAAGGGCACCCCGTTCACGTACATCAGCCAGGTCTTCCACTGGCCCGCCGCCGAGGCGCCCGCGATCATGCCGACGAGCGCCGCGATCCCGAGGAGCAGCCACCGCTTGTACGGGGCGACGCTCATCCGGTAGCGGTCGAGGCTCTGCTGCTCCATCGACATCGCGGACAGCGGCGGCCGCAGCCGGTACGCCAGCCAGATGTTCAGCCCGACGGCACCCGCCATCAGCAGGCCGAAGACGGCGAAGAGGCCGATCTTGGTCCACAGGGTGGTGGTGAAGACCGTGGAGTACTTCACGGAGCGGAACCAGAGCCAGTCCGTCCAGAAGCCCGCGAACATGATGAACGCCATGGCCAGGACGGCCAGTACGCCCAAGGTCATCAGAAGAGTGCGGGCGCGCCGGGAGGGGCGGCCGACTCTCATCCGTGGCCCGGAGGGGCCTCCGCCGCGGTCCGGCATCTGGAAAGCCAAGGTGCGCACCTCGAAAGTCGCTGAGTCTCGTTGCGGAACATTTCAAAAGCTGGGCCGATGGTAGGGCCCACTCATGCAACTTACTGAGGCTTTAGTCAGTTCCCGGTATCGGGTGGAAAGGAGGCAGGATGTTGTCCATGTCCAACCTTTCGCCTTCCCCGGGCGGCACGCCGATGGCCGCCACCCCCCTGACGCGTGCCGTCCTAGAGATCGACGAGTACGCCTCCTCCCTCGGCTGGGACAAGCCCGCCCGGCTCTTCGCGCTCGTCGACACCGCCAGGCTGCGCAAGTCGGAGCCGCGGCTCGCGAGCCAGCTCGGCCTCGACCAGGACGACGCGGGCAAGAGCCAGCTGACCCCGATCGAGCAGGACGAGGTGCCGAAGGGCACGCCGCTGGACAAGTTCCTGGGAACCATCGCCTGGCCCCCGTCGATCGTGGGCTGCGCGCTGACGGTGGAGCGGCTGATGCTGCCGCCGTCCGCGGAGGCCTCCGTACCGGAGGGGCTCAGCGACAAGCAGCTGGCCAAGTGGGTCGCGGCGCACCCGGACCGGCAGGAGGTGCGCCTCACCGTGGGCGTGCTGCGCGACGGGTCCCGTGAGTCCGCGGTGCGGCTGCGCGAGAAGGACTCGTCGACCGAGGTGCTGACCGGCGCGAGCCTGGTGCCGGGGCTGGCCGAGGCGCTGGCCGCGACGTTCCTGGACTGAGCGGGACGGGGAACCGGTAGGGGTCGGTACGGGTCAGGGCTTGCCGCACTGCGGCAGCCCGGCCGCGTCCCCCTTGCTGATCTTCTCCAGCGCCTTCGCGGCGTCGTCGATGGTGGAGACCTTCACGAGGGTCAGGCCGTCGGGGATGTGCTGGGAGGCGGAGCCGCAGTTCTCGGCGGGCGTCAGGAAGTACTCGGCGCCGGCCTGGCGGGCGCCGATCGTCTTCATCTGGATGCCGCCGATGGGGCCGACCTTGCCCGTGTCGTCGATCGTGCCGGTGCCCGCGACGAACTTGCCGCCGGTCAGATCGCCGGGGGTGAGCTTGTCCACGATGCCGAGGGCGAACATCAGGCCCGCGCTCGGGCCGCCGACGTCGGCCAGCTTGATGTCGATCGTGAACGGGAAGGTGTGGTCGGTGCCCGCCCGGATGCCGACGATGGCGTGGCCGTCGCCCTCCGCCTTGGCGGTGGTGATCGCGACCTTGGACGAACCGGTGGGCTCGCGGTGCGCCTTCTCGGCCTCGGCCGCCTCGGCGGCGGGCACGATGGTGAACTCGACCGGCTCGCCGGCCTTGCGCTTGGTGACGAGCTTGGCCACGTCCTCGGGGGCGCCCACCGGGCTGCCGTCCACGGCCCGGATCACGTCTCCGGCGTGCAGCTTGCCCTCGGCGGGGCTGCCCTTGACGACGGTGGCGACCACGACGCGGCTGGTGACGCCCGGCGTGCCCAGCTGCTTGAGGGCCGCCACCTTGGCGCTCTCCTGCGACTGGCTGAACTCCTCCGCGTTCTCCTGCGTGGACTGCTCCTCCGTCTTCCCGTCCGGGTAGAGGTTCTCGTGCGGGAGGACGATGTTGTCGTCGGACAGCCAGCCGTAGACGGCTTCCAGCAGGTTCATGTCGTAGTCCGCGCCGGTGACGCGGACCGTCGTCATGTTGAGGTGCCCGCTGGTCGGGTACGTCTTGTGGTCCGCGATGCTGATGACGGGCTCGCCGCGCGAGTCCCCGAGCGTGTTCACCGTCGGGCCCGGGCTCATTTCCGAGTACGGGACCTTGATGAACACCCCTGCGCAGAGCAGCGCGAACAGCATGAGGGTGGAGGCGAGCATCGTCGCAGTGCGGCGTGGCATGGATCGACAGTACGTGACGGCCCTGACGGCCGGCCGCCGGGGCCGGTCCGTACGGGGGCCGTACGCCGAACTCTCAGCGGATTCCCAGGGCGCCGAGGGGGCCTCGCCCGGGACGCGTCATACCGCGTCGGAACCGGAATGGGCCGCTGCCTTCGCCCCGGCCTGATCGGCCTTGTCCATGGCTTCACGGAACCTCGCGTATCCCGCGAGTTCGGATATGTCACCTTGAGTGCGGTCGCGAGCCGCCCAGCTGCCCCATATCGCCGCTCCGATGGCGGCGAACAGCGGAATCAGCAACCACGCCAATGACGCCATGGACGTGCCTCCCTGCCCCGAAAGTACGTGTCGTTGGTGGCTTCAACGCTCGTGCCCGGGAGGGGGTTACGCAAATCGAGGGCGTGTTGCGCGGCCGAACGAGTGGGACAGTACCCGTACGCCACCACCACCCCGCGCGCGGGGGTGCCGACGCGTCTCAGCAGGCGCCGACCCACTCCTCCGTGCCGTCGGAGAAGGTCTGGTGCTTCCAGATCGGGACCTCGTGCTTCAGGTCGTCGATCAGCATCCGGCAGGCCTCGAAGGCCTCGCCGCGGTGCGGGCAGGACACCGCCACGACCACCGCGAGGTCTCCGACGGACAGGTCGCCGATGCGGTGGACCGCGGCCAGGGCGCGGACCGGGTACTTGGCGATCACCCGCTCGGCGATGCGCCGCATCTCGGCCTCGGCCGTCGGGTGGCAGGAGTAGCCGAGCCCGTCGACGTCGGCGCCGCCGTCGTGGTTGCGCACGGTGCCGACGAAGAGCGTGGTGCCGCCCGTCGCGTCGTCGCCGACGGCCTGGAAGACCTCGTCTATCGAGAGCGGGGTCTCGCGGATCCCGAGCAGCCGGATCGGGTCCGGAGCGGCCTGCTCGCCGGGGTGGTCGAAGTGCGGTGCCATGCAGCCATCGTGCACCACTGCTCTCACATCGCGGTATAGCCGATTCGACCGGCTGTACGACCCAAGGGTATGGAGCCTCCTACAGGACCAACGGCCCGGGCCGCCCGCCCGGGCCCCCGGCCCGGGCGGAGCTTCGAGGTCAGAGCCCTCGGCGGCGCCGGGCGGCACGGACCACCGCGGCGGCGCCGAGGAGTGCGACCGTCGCCCCCGCGGCTCCCGCGGCGGTGGCGTCCTTGCGGCCCAGCCGGCGCCCCGCGACGGTGTGCCGGCCCGCGACCTCCTGGAGGAGCTCGGCCAGCACCTCCTCGTTGGTCCAGCGCGGCCGCCAGCCCGCCGCGTGCAGCCCGCTGACGCTGACCACCCACGGATGCATCGTGTACGCGAGGTCCCCGGCCGGGGACGGCGTCAGGCCGATCCGGTGCAGTCGCGCCGCCGCGCCCAGCGCGACCGCCGACGGGAGCTCCATGCGGCGGATGCCGCTCAGCTCCTCGACCTCCTCCTGCTCCAGCCAGCCCTCGCAGCCGACCGCCAGCTCGCCCTCGACCTTCTCCAGCGCGGCGTACTCCAGCGCGCTGACCAGGTCCTCCACGTGGCAGAACTGCCAGGTCGGCCGGGATCCGGCCACCACCAGCAGGCGCGGGGACTCGAAGTACCGGGTCAGCGCCGTGTCCGTGCCGCCGACCAGGACCGCCGGGCGGACCACGGTCACGTTCAGACCGGGGTGCGCCCGCGGCGCCCTGCGGCCCAGCCGCTCGATCTCCAGCAGGTCGCCGACGCCCGTCGCCTCGGCCGTGGCCCGCAGCTCGGAGTCCTCCGACAGCGGGATGTCGTTGTCCGGGAGCGCCCCGTAGACCATCGCGGACGTGCACAGCACGACCCGGTGCACCCCGGCCGCCGCGGCCGCCGTGAGCACGGTCTGGGTCCCGCGTACGTTGTACGCCGTGCGGGCCGCCGGGTCCGTCTCCAGGTCGAGGTCCAGTGCCAGGTGGACGACCACGTCGGCGCCGCGCAGTCTCTCGGCGATCGCGGGGTCGCGCACGTCCAGGACGTGCCACTGCGCGGCAGCGCACTCGCCGCGCCGCTCGTCGATCGCCACGACCTGCTTGACCTCGTCGGAATCGGCCAGGCGGGCCACCAGGGCCGCCCCGACCCCGGAGGCGGCGCCGGTCACGGCGATCACGGGGCTGTTCTTGCGGGGGCCCGCCTGGTTTCGCGGCTGGCGAACGCCATGGGCGCTCTCGCCGTGCTCAGGGCGGTTTTCGGCGTCGTGGGGCGCGCGAACCTGTGGATCTGGGGAACTCACCAGGCGTCTCCAGCGGTTGTCTTCAGTAGGGACGCGTCGTGACGCGTACCTACCAGGTGATGTCCATCCTGCCGCAGCCCAGGAGTCGGCGGAGCACCGAGCCCGGAAGCGGGTCTGGTGTCTACGCTGGGTGGTGTTGTCGGACCATTTCCCGTCGGCTCCCGCCGGCGGCCCTACGAGCCGAGGAAACCCGTGAGCGACACCCCATTCGGATTCGGCCTTCCGCCGGAGGAGCCGGAGAACGGCGACGAAGGCAAGAAGAAGGGCAATCAGGGCGGTCAGGGCGGCCCGAATCCGTTCGGGTTCCCCGGCATGGGCCTGCCGGGCGGCGCCGGCGGCCCCGGCGGCGCGGACAACCCGTTCGCGGCGATGTTCGGCTCGATGAACCCGAACGACCTGGGCGCGGCCTTCCAGCAGCTCGGCCAGATGCTCAGCTACGAGGGCGGTCCCGTGAACTGGGACATGGCCAAGGACATCGCCCGCCAGACCGTGGCCCAGGGCACGTCGGACGGGGTGAAGGACGCCAGCGTCGGCAGCTCCGAGAAGTCCGCCGTCGAGGAGGCCGTGCGCCTCGCCGACCACTGGCTGGACGGCGTGACCTCGCTGCCCTCGGGCGCCACCACGGCCGTCGCGTGGAGCCGCGCCGAGTGGGTCGAGGCGACCCTCCCGGTGTGGAAGGAGCTCGTGGACCCCGTCGCCGAGCGCGTCGGCGTGGCCATGGGCAGCGTGCTGCCCGAGGAGATGCAGGCCATGGCGGGCCCGCTGCTCGGCATGATGCGCTCCATGGGCGGCGCCATGTTCGGCCAGCAGATCGGCCAGGCCGTGGGCACCCTCGCGGGCGAGGTCGTCGGCTCGACCGACATCGGGCTGCCGCTGGGCCCGGCCGGCAAGGCCGCCCTGCTGCCGCTGAACATCCAGGCCTTCGGCAAGGACCTCGGCGTCCCCGCCGAGGAGGTGCGCCTGTACCTGGCCCTGCGCGAGGCGGCCCACGCCCGGCTCTTCGCGCACGTGCCGTGGCTGCGCTCGCACCTGTTCGGCGCGGTCGAGGGGTACGCGCGCGGCATCAAGGTCGACACCTCGAAGCTGGAGGACGTGGTCGGCCAGCTCGACCCGTCCAACCCGGAGCAGTTGCAGGAGGCGCTCCAGGGCGGCATGTTCCAGCCGCAGGACACCCCCGAGCAGAAGGCCGCCCTGGCCCGCCTGGAGACGGCGCTCGCGCTGGTCGAGGGCTGGGTGGACGCGGTCGTGCACGAGGCGGCCAAGCCCCGGCTGACCTCGGCGGACGCCATGCGCGAGACCATGCGCCGGCGGCGCGCCTCGGGCGGTCCGGCCGAGCAGACCTTCGCGACGCTGGTCGGGCTGGAGCTGCGCCCGCGCCGGCTGCGGGACGCCTCGCGGCTGTGGGCCTCGCTGACCGACGCGCGCGGCGTGGACGGCCGGGACGGGCTGTGGGAGCACCCGGACATGCTGCCGACCGCCTCCGACCTGGACGACCCGGACGGGTTCGTGCACCGCGAGCAGCTGGACTTCTCCGAGATCGACAAGATGCTCGGCGAGGCGGCGGAGAAGCGCGGCAAGGGACCGCAGGGCGAAGCGGACTCCACCTCCACCTCCACCCCCACCTCCGACTCCGACTCCGACTCCGACTCCGACGGTGAGGGTGGAGCGAAGAAGTGAGCCTGTACGACGACGCGGTGCTGGTCCTCAAGGAGTACGAGGCCCAGCCCGAGCTGCGCGATCTGTATCTGGAACACCTGGCCGCCCACCCGGACGGGGTCTACAAGCCCTGCCGGGCGGGGCACATCACAGGCAGCGCGCTGGTCATCGACCCGGCGGGCGGGCGCGTCCTGCTCACCCTGCACAAGAAGCTCGGTATCTGGCTCCAGATGGGCGGGCACTGCGAGCCCGAGGACACCACCCTCGCCGGGGCCGCGCTGCGCGAGGCCGTCGAGGAGTCGGGCATCGCCTCCGGGCTGACCCTGCTTCCGGGCGGCCCCGTACGGCTGGACCGGCACCCGATCCCGGCGCCGTGCAACTGGCACCTGGACGTGCAGTACGCGGCGCTGGCTCCGGCCGGCGCGGTGGCCGAGATCAGCGAGGAGTCGCTGGACCTGCGCTGGTTCCCGTACGAGGAGGTGGCGGCGGTGGCCGACGCCTCGGTCGTACGGCTGATGGAGGCGACCCGGGCGCGGCTCTGACCCCCTGCGAACAGCACGGAAGGGGCGGCCCCGCATCCGCGGAGCCGCCCCTTCCGTGCGCTTCGGGCTAGTTCCAGGCGTTGTTCTGGTTCTGGGCGTGGACGCCGTGCTGACCCATCCCGTACTGCGCGGCCATGCCCTGTCCGAGCTGGGCGTTCTGCGGCGGCAGCACCTCGCTCGGCTGCACCAGCGCGAAGCCGGTGCCGAGGAAGCTGAGCTCCCAGCCCTCGCCGGTGTTGCCGCGCCGCCGCCAGACGCCGGTGGAGTGCGTCTGGGCCTGCATCTGCACGCGCAGCGAGGTGGACCAGGCGACGATCGCGTCCGCGTCGGCGTTGACGTACTTGTCGGGCGTGACCTGCATCATCAGCGGCTGCCCGGAGGTCATCAGCGCGACCTTGCCGCGGCCGGTGATGTTGAGCTGGTACTTGCCGGAGCCGGAGATCCCGTACTGGCTGTCCACCGCGATCGCCTCGGTGTGCAGGGTGGAGTCCAGGGCCAGCACGTAGCTGCTGTCGACGGTGAGGCCGTCCTGGTCCACGTCCACGACGTGCACGTACTGGGCGAGGTTGGCCAGGTAGACCGTGCCCTGCCCCGAGCAGCGCATCAGGTCGAGGCCCTCGCCGGTGCGGGCGCGGGCGGTGCGCTGCGTGGTGCTCTGGTACTCGCCGTCGAAGTCGATGATGCCCTGGTAGGCGACCATGGCGCCCTTGCGGGCGAGCACGTCGTCGGAGCCGGCCAGCGTGACCCGCAGCAGCTGCGGGTTCTGGACGGCGTACCGCTCCTGGGACTGCGCCTCGGCGTGGGCGAAAAGTGCGCTCTGCATGATGTGTCCGCTCCCCCTCAGCCCCGGGTCCGGAGCCGGTCGGTGCTGTCCTCGCTGGGCTGTACGACGACGATGCCCTGGCCGGAGAAGGCCATCTGGTAGGCCTCCCCGCTGCCCCGGCCGATCATCGACGAGGCCTTGAAGCTGCGCTTGCCCTTCACCTTGAGGTTCGGGGACCAGGCGACGAGCGCGTCCGGGTCGACGTACGTCTCGTCCTCGCCGCGGCCGCAGTCGACCACGATCGGGGTGCCGCGGGAGGTGATCGCGACCCAGCCGGTGCCGGAGATCTGCACGTTGAACAGGCCCTGGCCGGCGAACTTGGCCATGCCCTTGACCCGTTCGACGCCCCACTGGAGGTGGGCGTCGAAGGCGAGCAGGTTGGTGCCGTTGACCGAGAGGGCGTCGTTGTTGAGGTTGATCACGACGACGTCGGCGCCGTAGTCGGCGAGGTAGAGCAGGCCGTCTCCGGTGCACTTCATCAGCGGGGCGCCTTCGCCCGTCAGCCACTGCGAGGCCATCTGGCGCAGGGCCGGCGGGTTGGGCTCGTACTGGACGAAGCCCTCGTACGCGACCATCGATCCGGTGCGCGCGAAGAGGTCCTGGCCGCTCTGCATGGCGACCTTGAGCATCGCCTTGCCGTGGTTCTCCATGCGGGCCGTGACGGGGGTGGGGGCGTAGCCCGCGAGCTGCTGGTTCATTGCGTTCATGGCATTCATGTGGGGCTCCCTCAGACCTCGTACGGCTGGACGACGATGAAGTTGCCGGGAGCGCCGCGGAACTGGAGGTTCACGGTCTCCCCGCTGTGGCCGGGGTAGGCGTTGCGCCGCAGCCGGACCTGGCTGGAGACGATCACCTGGGAGGCCGCCGACCACGCGACGATGGCGTTGCTGTCGGCGAAGGTGGTCGGGGTGACGGGCAGCACGACGGGCGTGCCGTGCGTCTTGACGATCACCGTGCCGGAGCCCTGGAACAGCATCGTGAACAGGGCGCCGCCGGGGATGCCGTGGCCCTCGATGCGGCGGACCTCGTGCTGGAGGCTCTCGTCGAAGGCGAGGACGCTCTCGGCGGAGACGCAGATCCCGTCGCCCTGGAGCTCGATGGCGTGCAGGTGGGCGCCGTTCTCGGCGAGGAAGACCTGGCCGCGGCCGCTGCAGCGCATCAGCTGCATCTCCTGGCCGGTGGCGTTGCCGACGATGCGGCCGGCGAAGCCCGCGCCCTTGTAGCTGAAGTCGACCTTGCCCTGGTAGAGGACCATGCTGCCCTGGCGGGCGAGGACGGGCTGGCCGCCCATCGCCAGGTCGACGCGCATGAGCTGCTGGTTCTGCGCGGTCCAGCGGGTGCCGGTGGGGACTTCCTTGTACGGCTGGAGGGCGGCGGCGAGGCCGGCGCCGGCGGCCTGCGGGGCGCCCTGGCCGTAGCCGGGCTGCTGGCCGGGGACCTGCTGGCCGTACGGGGGCGGCTGCTGTCCGGGGACCTGCCCGTAGGGCGCGGGGGCCGGGGCGGGCGGCGGGACCTGGCCGCCGTAGCCGGGCACCTGGCCGTACGAGGGCTGCGGCTGCTGGCCGTACGAGGGCGGGCCGGGCGGCTGCGGGGCGTGCGGCGGCTGGCCGTACGGCGCGGGGGCCGGCGGGGTGGTGATCGGGCCGACCATGGTCGGGGCCGAGTGCACCGGGGCCGGCGGGGCGGGCTGCTGGTAC